>JBLHKE010000414.1:0-6931 GCA_047619485.1 Verrucomicrobiales bacterium
TTCGCAAGCGCGAGCCCGCTTCCGCGATGCTCAGAGCCGACTGGACGATGCTCAACGATCGCCTCGCCAAACACTACGGGATCCACGGCGTCGAGGGCGGCGCCTTCCAGCGTGTGTCACTAGAAGGGAAAGACGCCATCCGCGGCAGCATCCTTGGACATGCGGGTATCATGTCAGTCCTATCAAACGGCACGCAGACCTTACCGATCGCCCGTGGCGTCTGGGTTCTAGACAACCTTCTAGGCACCCCTCCCCCACCCCCGCCACCGAATGTGCCGCTCATCGAGCCGGACACTCGCGGGGCGATCACACTCCGCGAGCAGCTAGTCAAACACCGCGAGAACGCCAGTTGCAACCGCTGCCACAAGGCGATCGATCCCATCGGTATCGCCCTCGAAAACTTCGATGCGATCGGTGGCTGGCGCGACTACTACCCGAGGATGGACAGCAAGAAAATCAAGAACGGAAAGCCGGTGGACTCATCGGGAACCCTGCACAACGGGAAGAAAATCGACGGCCCCCAAGAGCTGGCGAACTATCTCGAGACCCGCCAAGAGGACTTCACGCGATGCCTGACGACCAAGCTATTCGAATACGCGCTCGGTCGTCCGCTTGGCTCGAATGAGACAGGAGCGGTGGATGCGGTGATGAGCGCGGCGGAGGCGCAGAGCTACGAACTCCGGGCTCTCATCTTAGGCGTCGCAGCGCATCCGCTTTTTTTGAGTGATCACTGAGTCAGCTGCCCAGTGGTGTTGGAGTGAGGTCTCTAGACCGTTACGAAGCATCCGTCCTGCGCAGGTTGGATTCTTCGCATCATTGGTGTTGAGCAGTTTCAATACGTTGGAACCCACGTCCGGCAGCGGCAACGCCGAAAGACATCACTCCAACATTCAGGCTTCTCCACCCGATTTTTCCGACAGCCCGCTGAGGGTATCGGGCGCAGAGAGCGACTTGCAGGTTCCCGCAGCCCCCCGATCCTTACCCGCCGCGGACGATCTTCGTCATATTATTCCAGCGGCCTTCCTCACTTTGGACTTCACCATTTGGCCAAGTAATCTTGAGCAATTTCACCACGCGCCCTTCGCCCAGGCCAAAGTGCGCGACCGGCGCGTGTTGGGCCAGAAACGAATCCCCACTAACGATCCAGCGGCTCTGGGTGACCCCCCGATCATCGGTGACCTCGACTTTGGCACCGTTCGGCGAATGGCCGGCGCCAACCGATTCAGCCAAGCGCACGGCGAACCAGTTGTGGCTCCGTTCCGTGACAATCTCGTTGGCGTAGACGTGAATCGATAACGCAAATCCGCGACCGTCAAAGATCGACTCCGCCATGATCAGATCCTGGCGCCCGTCAGCATCGAGGTCGTCCGCTACCACCGAGCGACTGTCGAACTGGTAGGCTGTGCCGAATTGGAACGCGCTGTTCATGAATCGCGATGGCTTAGCGCGATCATTGGTGAAGAGCACGTTCTTCTCATAACCATTCCAGGAAATCTCTTTGCGGTTGATGTCATCGAGCGTGGCCTGGAATAGTTTGACCACTTCCGGGCGCTCGATCGAATCGCCGGTGTAGATATCGTGCCGCCAGAAGGTGCTGCAGTAGTCTTCGCATGACTTGCCGCTGCGGTGGCCGTTGGCGACGTAGATGTCGAGATCGCCATCTAGATCGAAATCGAATGAGGTGGCTCCCCACGACCAGCCAGTGCGCGCGACCGCCGCTGCGACCTCACGATCCTCAATGAACTTTTTTTCGCCGCTACCGAAATACATCCGGTTGCCGTAGCCCATCGCAGCGCGCATCTGGTGCACGTCCGGGCGATCGTCGCGCCCGAGTTTCAGCCGGTCGAGTCGCCGCGCCGTGGTCGACGACATGCCGATGACATAGAAATCCAGCTTGCCGTCATTGTTGTAGTCACCAAGCGTGTGCCCCATGCCGAAAAAATGTCGCTCATCGACGTAGTCGTCAGTCGCGAGAGTAAAATTACCACCACCGGTGTTGTCGTAGATGTCCAGCCCGGCGTAGTCGGAGACATTGAGCAGATCGAGATCGCCGTCAGCGTCGAGGTCGACGAACGAAGCCGAGTAGCTACGGCGTTTACGCAACTTTGCCAGCCCGGCTGATTCGGTTGCGTCAGTGAATTTGCCATTGCCGTCGTTGAGTAAAAAGTAGGAATTGTAACCGTCGTTGGCATCGTAAAACGGAGTCGGCATCTGCCCATCGTTGAAGGAGAGTTTGTACTGGCACATCCACAGGTCGAGGTCGCCATCACCATCGACATCTCCGGCGGTGATCGCAGATGGCAGGTCGAACTTCACCTCGGCACAGCGCACCGCAGCGGTCGGGAATCTGCCGTCCGCACCGCCGTGAAAGATATACGCCAAGCCGTCTTTGCCGACGCTAACAAAATCGACCACGCCATCGCCGTCGAAGTCGGAGAGGATCCCTGCCTCCCAGAGCGGGATCGGGTGTGCGAGGAAGTCCTCCTTGTCAAAGTTACGGCCACCGCGGTTGCGGTAGACGCGATTCCAACGTGGTAGGGTAATCTCCGAGAGCCCGTCACCATCGAGATCGTAGACAAGAATCGGATGCGCGCTGGCGAATTGGCCCGGATCGTTCTTCGCGGTGAACAGTGGGCGAAATAGACCGCCGGAACTGCGTTGCTGCATCTTCAGGGCGGTGACGGTGATCGATTGCGCCGATGGATCCTCAGCCTCCGGCAGCCACTTGATTTCGAGTTCCCCCTCGAGCGCGAAAGTCGTGCGTGTCGCCGAGCGGATCGCGTGGATGCTGAACGTGATCGTCGAGCTTGGGCCAGAGGGTTCGAATCGGCTGTGGTGCCATTCTGTCTGGACGATTCTGACGCCCGCAGCCTCGATGGAACCGAGCAGTTCCCGCCACTGTGATTGGTCATAGCTGCGGCGTTTCTCTGCATCGAACGTCGTCAGCTTGATCCCGAGATCGAGCGATTCAGGTTCGCGCGCCGTACCGACATTCAGTGATTCAGTAAAGGGGAATCCAGCGAGGGCAGCGAATTTTCCGGCGGGATCGCTGCTGGTGCGGAGGCGATCCCAGAGATCGATGAAGACGGTCTCGTAGCGCTGCGCATCGACCTCGGGCGCCCAGACGGTCTGGTCGAGTTGATCTCTCTCCGCCAGCAGTTCATCAGGGTCGGCGACCGCATCTTCGGTCTTCTTCGAGCAGCCACAGACGAGGATTCCGACAACGATAGCGGAGGTGAGCAGGGAGGTGAATTTTCGGACGTGCATCTTCAGGAGCCTAGGAGATTTTCAGAGGACGGCACGAATAAAAAATGCTGAGTATTCTGGATCTTGCGAGCCAAACGCCGTATATGAATACCGATTATGTCATCCGATCCCATCCGTTCAGCGGACAGAATCCTAGCCCTTAGCGCTATAGCCTTCGCTGTATTTAGCTACGGGTCAGCGAGCGTGCGCGGGGAAGTCTCTTCGGTGCCGCTCAATGCCGCCTCCTCCGCGGGCTCGGGCCCGCTGTTTGAAAAGCTCGAGCCTACAGCGAGCGGTGTCGGATTTGCGGTTCCTATCGACCACGAGCATCCGATGAAGCGCCTCTACCACCCGGGTGCGGCTTGTGGGGGACTGGGGATTGGCGACTTCGACGGTGACGGCCGACCAGATCTGTTCTTCGCTGGCGGACCGGTGGGGAACCGGCTCTTCCGGCAGGTAGACGATTTTAAATTCGAGGACGCGACCGAGGCGGCAGGGATTGATGTCGCGGGGCCGTGGGGCTCGGGCACCTCCCTAGCGGATATCGACAACGACGGCGACCTGGATATTTACGTCTGCAACTACAACGCGCCGAACCTCCTGTATCTCAACCAGAGCACGGCTGGGAAATTGGAGTTTAGCGAAGAGGCGGCGCGTTTCGGGCTGGCACTGGTCGATGCCAGCCAGACGGCGACCTTCGCCGACTATGACTGTGACGGCGATCTGGATGCCTTCGTGCTGACGAACCGATACATTCGCGAGGGAGGATTGCCTGAGAAGCAGCCGGTGGAGATCGTCGCTAGGAAGGCGCGACTGCTGCCGGGTTTCGAAAGATTCTACACGCTCAACTGGGTGACGCCGACCCGTTTTCTGATCGGACCTGTCGGCCGCAAGGATCGCTTGTTGAGAAACGACGGCGGGAAGTTTGTGGAGGTTTCAGACGCGGCAGGGATCACCGAGCCAGGCGAGGGCCTCTCGGCTACCTGGTGGGACTACAACTCGGATGGCTGGCTGGATCTCTACGTCGGCAACGATTTCCAAGATCCCGACCACCTCTACAAAAACAACCTCGACGGCACGTTCACGGACGTGCTTGATTCTGTGGTGCCGCACACGAGCTGGTATTCGATGGGCGCGGATGCGGCGGATCTGAACAACGACGGGCTAATGGATTTTCTCACAGCTGACATGTCGGCGACGTCGCACTTCAAGCAGAAGACGACGATGGGGGCGATGGGCAAGTTTCGCGATTTTTTGGAGAACGCACGACCGCGGCAGTACATGCGCAACGCGCTCTATCTCAACTCGGGGACCGGGCGTTTCATGGAGGCAGCCTACCTTGCTGGCTTGGCAGATACCGACTGGACCTGGTCGGTGAAGTTGGCCGACTTCGACAACGACGGTTGGGTGGACGGCTATTTCACCAATGGGATGTCGCGCAGTTTCAACGACTCCGATCGATCGCAGTCGATCGAGGATAGGATCGGCAAGACTGAGTGGGATCTCTATGAGGATGCCCCGCCACGATTAGAACAGAACCTAGCGTTTCGGAACCGCGGCGGGCTGCGTTTCGAAGACACGAGCAAGGCCTGGGGGCTGGATCACACCGGTATGAGCCTCGCCTCTGCCTACGCAGATCTCGATCGCGATGGCGATCTTGATCTCGTCACGATGAACTTCGACGAACCGGTCTCAATCTACCGCAACCACACGGCGGGCGGGCGCGGGATCTTGGTGGAGCTGGTCGGGACCGGGAGCAATCGGAAAGGGATCGGCGCGCGTTTGGAACTCGAATCTGGTGTGGCAGGAAAGCAGGTGCGCTGCGCCAATCCCAGCACCGGTTTTAAATCGACCAATGGTGAGCTGATCCACTTCGGGCTCGGGGAGCAGAAGGTTGCTGAGCGGCTATGGGTGCACTGGCCGAGCGGGCATATTCAGGTGGTGGAAAAACTCCAAAGCGGTCGGCTCTACACGATCACAGAACCATCCGGGCCGGTTCCGCCGAGAGAACCAATCCCAGAACCAATACCCATGTTCGTGCATGCGACGGGATTGTCCGGGGCGCTTCATAAGGAGACGCCCTTCGACGATTTCAAACAGCAGCCGCTGCTGCCGAACAAGCTCTCCCAACTCGGGCCAGGGATGGCTTGGGGAGATGCTGATGGGGATGGCGATGAGGATCTCTACCTGTGTGGGGCTGCAGGAATGCGCGGGCAGCTGTTGATCAATGCTGGTGATGGGAAGTTCGAACCGTCGGAGGCGTGGAGTTTCGATATCGCCGAAGACTGTGAGGAGATGGGCGCGATCTTTTTCGATGCAGATTCTGATGGGGACAATGATCTCTATGTCGTCAGCGGCGGGGTCGAACATCGGCTGGGAAGTGACGCCTACCGTGACCGCCTTTACCTGAACGATGGCAACGCGTATTTCTCGGACGCGCCTGCTGCGCTTCCAGGCACACGCGAAAGTGGCGGTGTTGTGACGGCGGCGGATTTTGATCGCGATGGAGATCTCGATCTGTTTGTTGGTGGTCGCGTGATCCCTGGCGCCTACCCGCTGCCAGGGAAGAGTCGACTTCTGGTCAACGAGTCGAAGGAGGGGCGACTGAGGTTCACGGACGCGACCGACCAGCTGGCAAAGGGACTGCGTGAGGTTGGCCTGGTGACGGGGGCGGTATGGTCTGACGCGGATGGTGACGGATGGCTCGACCTCCTGGTGACGCGTGAATGGGGGGCTGTGGTGATGTTTGCAAACAAAAAACAGGATGCCGGCAGAGTGCTCGAGGCACGTGAGCTCGCTTCGGGCAGCGGTTGGTGGAATGGGATCGCCGGGCGGGATTTGGACAACGATGGTGACCTCGACTACGTACTCACCAATTTCGGGCTGAATACCAAGTACCATGCGAGTCCGAAGAAACCCGCATCGATCTACTACGGAGACTTCGATGGGAGTGGCCGCAAGCGCCTAGTCGAGGCGGAGTTCGAAGACGACAGCTTGTTCCCGATCCGGGGCAAGAGTTGTTCCAGCAGCGCGATTCCAGGGCTCGGTGCCAAGTTCAAGACCTATCGCGGTTTTGCTGCCGCGACCCTAGAAGAAATCTACACGCCGGAGACTCTCGCCGGATCGATGCGACTGGCGGCCGACAACTTGCAGAGCGGGGTACTGATCAACGATGGGGAGGCGAACTTCACATTCAAACCGCTGCCGCACCTCGCGCAAATCGCACCGTCTTTCGGTGTCGTGCTGAGTGACTTCGATGGCGATGGGAACTGCGACATCGTGCTGGCGCAGAATTTCTTTTCCCCACAGCTGGAGACCGGCCGCATGGATGGCGGGCTGGGTTTGTTGCTACTCGGTGATGGTGCCGCGAATTTCAAACCTGTCTGGCCAGACCGGAGTGGGATCGTGATTCCCGGAGATGGCAAGAGCCTCACGGTGGCCGATCTCGATGGGGACTCGTGGCCAGATTTTGTGGTTGGGATCAATGCTGGTGCGCCGGTGGCGATGTTGAACCAGAAGAGCGGCAGTGGAAAGATGCTACGGGTTCTACTGGTGGCTGGGGTCGGCAACCTCAATGCGGTGGGTGCACGTGTGACCTTGACGCGAGCGGATGGGGAGAAGCAGAGCGCCGAAGTGGCTGCCGGATCCGGCTACCTGTCACAATCGGCAAGCGGTTTGTTCTTCG
>JBLHKE010000415.1:0-6926 GCA_047619485.1 Verrucomicrobiales bacterium
CAATAGCTGGGCAGGCATTGAGCTTAGGGGTTGTCAGGAAATAAGTCATACAAAGATGCGCAGGAATTTTAGCCAGCACCAAGGCAGATTTCAGCGATTATTGCGGGCTATTTGAGTTGGAAGCTAACGCGGGTGATGGCCAAAATAACCAGCAGATTGTAGGAGTTATTTACTGACAAGTCCTTAGCACCAAGGCAAAGTTTGCTTCGTGTAGTGAACTACTTGGAGGAAACTGCCAACGCAGGTAGGAGGTTCAAGGGCTAGCAGATATGTCCAAGTTATTTCCGAACACACCCTAAGTGTTCCACCGCCACAGCCCGGAGCGCAATGAATTTTCTCTACTCGGCATCTGCCCGCCCGGCCTTGAGTTGCGTCAGCCCCCTTCTCAGACCGAAAAAAACAGCCACTGCTCCAAGAGCAAGGATGCTATCCGGAAATCTCGAGCCGGTAGAATGCTCTCTTCTCAGCCGCATCGAAAGTAGCGACCGACCGGTAGCGGACCGTCGCGGTGCCATCGCCATTGTTTGATGTCGATACCATGACGAGCCCATCAGCTCCCACCCAAGTAAGCAAATCGCCACACGACTTGAGCTGGTAATCAACACTGACCGCAGCGAGATTTATTTGGAACTCAAGGACGAGGTAATCGTCGACAACACCTCCGACATCGACCGCTGTGACCGAGATCTCTGGCAATGAAAATGAACGGCTATCCGTATCGCTTGTCCCGACCGCGAATTCAAAAAACGCGCTGAGCCCGTCGCCGTCGTCGTCTTCCGACGCGTTTCCGCTGAAGGCGACCGAGTCGGTAGCGCCGGGAGAACCGCCGATATCGACACTAGATCTCCAACTGAACGGGTCGCTATGATCCTGATTACTCTGCGGGTCTCTCAAGACTAGAGAAAAACCATTCCCGTCTGCATCCACAGGCCAAGGCTCAACATCGTTGTAGACAAAACTCTTAATCACACCTCCAGCGGCATCCAAGAGGGTGACCTGCTCCCCATCGTTGCTCAACGAACCCGAGAACTCGCCAGCGACGACGGCCCCAGAGCTCGGGTAGCGATAATCGAAGGCCGCGCGGGAATCCACTAGGATGACCCGCTCGCCCGGCGAGAGAACAAGGGCATTGGCAGGAAGACCGGTATTAAAACCAGCGAACGAAACACCTTCCGTGAACGCCGCCCCCTCGAGCGTCACCGCTTGTGTAGGATCGATATTCATTAGTTCGATATACTCAAACTCGCCCCGCGTCAGATACCCCTCTGCCTGTTCGGCGAGGTCAGGCTCAGAAGGGCGGTAGTTGAGTTCTGAAACCACGATATTGCTGGCCGACGCGGGAACGGCATCGACAACGAAGAGACCTGAGCTAAGCGGGCTCCATTTCGATCCATCAAACACTCTCGCGTTGATCTCCACCGAAGTGTCCATATCGAGTGGAGCCGAGTAGATCTGTGCGCTCGAGGATGGCCCGTTGCCGCTCCCGCCGCTCCCAACCAGCTGTGCCCCCCACAGGGCGTCACTGCTACCAGTTCCATTATTAAGCCCGTGGATCGCCAACACATTCGAGCCTACTTGTAGGCTGCTGATGAACTGGGTGACCGAAAAGTCTTCGAACAACACTGCGAGGGTGTCAGTGTGTCCACCTGCCGCGCCCGTATCAAAGGCTAGTGCTGCTGGCGCGTTCGCACTCTCGATCCGAACACCGTTTAAATAGGCAACAAAACCGTCATCATAGCGCATCTTCAAAGTCAGCTGATCGAGCGCATCGATCTCAGCCTGAGAATTGATGGTGAACGGGATCCGGATGTAACAACTCTCGTTCTTGGTGTACATCTCGGATTCCACATCCAGGTTGAAGTAGGGATCATAAGCATTGTTGCTGCTGCGCTCATAGCCGACGCCCTGCATTCCCTGGATCCAGTTTGCCGAGTTTGCCGGGCTGGTCACATTTGTCCAATCCGCAACGCTCAGCGTGCTACCGCCATTGGCTACGGACGGCACCAACACCTCGCAATTGGCATCTTCCCCCACCAAGGTCGAGCTCATCCCAACGGCATTCCCTGCCACCCGCGGATCGCTGCCGTCGGTCGTGTAGTAGATGTCCGCTCCTCCCCAAGCGTTCGGATCCGACATGGTCAGATCGAACCCGCTCGCCACTTCTCCGCCATACTGGTTGTAGCTCGGCGGCCGGGCGAGCCCGCTAGTGCCGCGCGACTGCGTCTCGATCCACGTCATCCTCTGCGTCAGCCAGTCCTTCATCCAGTCGATCTCCGACTGGTGCGTCTGGCGCGTCTGATAGCCGCCGGCATTCGGCCACAGGTAGGTGCCGAGGATGTTCCACTCGTCAAAGTTCCGCGTCACAGCGTTCGGCGTGCCGGAACTACCATCGAGTTCCGCATCGTGTTTGTCGATCAGCGCCATCATGTTCGAGGTGTCGAACAGGCTGCGACGCAACTCCCAGAACCGGTCCCAGTAGGCGAGGTCGAACTCCACATCCTGGAACAGGCGCTGGTACCAGTAGTAGTTGGTGCCCGATGTCTGCGTGTAGTACCAGCCGGTGGGGATCTCGCCCTGGAGGTAGTTCGCGTTGCCGAGTGCCAGGTTGTAATCCCAAACCGGCAGGGCGCGGATCTTCTCGCCGCGATCCTTTGAGAAATAGGTGCTGATACGGTAGCCGTCGATCTCCTTGAAGGTCTCGACGAAGAGGTGCATGTCGATGAAGCTCGCCGGGTCGATGTAGGCGGCGTAACCAGTCTCCGGATCGTCGAAATTCGCGCCGTGCAAGGCGGTCTCGAAGTCGTTCACGTAGCCTCTCAGGTAATTGAACTGCGCGGTGTTTAGCTGCTCCGGGTCGTGGGTGTCGAGCGGCACGCCCTCGATCGCCGTATTCCACGGTTGGCTGTGCGGCGGCTTGTCCTTCTTGAAGATGTAACCGCCGGTGATCAGCTCTGGATCGGTCACGCTCTCGTTGAGCTTCTCGATGTCAATGCGATCACTGTTGCGCTTGATCTTCTCCATGATGACGTAGACGCCGCGGTAGTCGTTCATCGATACCGTGCCGCCGTTCTGGTTGAAGAACAGCTCGACAAAACGGGTGCGCACGCCGCCGTCGTTGCCGTGCAGCTGGCGCGCGCAATCGTAGACGATCACGTTGCGCATCAGCGTCTTGTCAGAATACGGCGCGTGCACGATCCAGTCGGACTCGCTCGGCATGCCGAGGATCGACACGTCCTTGTCCATGTCCTCGTTGTTCCACGTCTCCCATGCATACTGCTTCTTCGGGAATCCAGAAGAACTCTGCCCGCGCACGTGCATGCCGCCGCGCCCGGTGAAATCGGTGACGCCGTCAATGTGGGCGAGGCCGTCTGCCGGATCGCGATCGATCACGACGGTGTAAACATTGCGGAACGGTCGCGGTGCGCCGGAGCTGCTGGCTTGATCAATATTCACGCCGGCGGAGTCGGCAACCACGATCGGCAGGTTGGAGGTGAAATTCTGCATATCGGCCGCCATTTCGATGAGCGTGCGGCTCTTGATCTCGCCCGGTAGCCGACCGGCCTCAAACGTGCGTGCGCGCACTGTCGTCGTGTTGGTGATGTTGAACGACGACGCGTAGATCGCCGAGCTCTCGGTCGGCACGGTGCCGTTGGTCGTGTAGCGCACCACCGCCGTGGGCGATAAGGTCGGCAAGATGGTGAGCGACGTCGAGCTGTAGAAAACTCCGCCGGTCTTGTCGAACTGCGCGTCCTCGGCAGGTGGTCCGGCTGCCTGCAGGCCTGAATTTTTCGCCCCAGGGCTCGGCGTTTCCAAAAACCCGAGCGTGCGCGCCTGGCCGAGTTCACCGTAGGCGATGTCCTCCGTCTGCGCGGCGTAATTGAATTCGCTCAGCACCGTCATGCCGTCCGGGGCGACCAGTGCCAGATAGCCGCCAGCTTTTGGCAGGGAGAAATTCGTGTGCAGTGGCGCACCGGCGACCGCGCGGTCTTTCCCAGAGGCGAACACCGTCAGGTATTCGTAGGCCGCCATGGTCTCGGCGGGGAACTGCCACATCGTCTTGTTGGCGACATCGGTGGTGAGGTAGTGGCCGCCCAGGTTCACGCTCGCGTTTTGGCCATTGTAAATTTCCAGCCAGTCAGGGCTGTCGAGATCCTCGTCGTCGAGCGTGTCCTGATTGTCGGCGACGAATTCTGAAATCACCGGACCATCGGTCGTGATCGGGCTCTGGGTGGTGGTGGTAAACGACAGGTCATCGAGGTAGGTGCTCTGGTTCGCGCCGCCGGTCCGTCCGGAGAAAGCGAAACGATCTCCCGCCGATGGAACGAATCCCGAGGTGGTGAGATTGGTTGCAAGCGCATTGCCGTTGTAGGTGATATCGAGACCAAAACTATCCCAATGCAGCACCACCGGCACCCAGTCACCGGCAGTCGAGCCATAATTGTGCAGGAAGTTACCGACGCTCACACCGTCTGAAAAAATCTCGACCGAGGGATCGTCGCCGCCGTTGTTGTAGGTGTCCCAGGCGATGATCAAACCGTTGTCGACCGCGAAACCTGCCTCGCCGCCACCATAACCGCCCGGGATCGCACCGAAGGTGAGTGAAACGCCATCGGCAAAGCTGCCGGTTCCGCCGATTTGCAGATCGAAGGTGACCGTGAACGATTCGAGCTCCTGTCCGGAATCGAGATCCGGCAACTTGAACGACGATGCCGTTCCGCCCGTATTATTTTGCGTCATCCGCAGATACGGATCGCCGCCCCCCTGAACCGAGGCGATGCCGTCATTGCTAGCAATGGTCGAACCGTCGCCAAGACTGGTGGTGCCTGCAGAGAAACCTGAAAAGGATTGGGTGTAGGTTCCGGCAATGGCGATGGGAGCACCGAAGCACAGCGATGCCATCAGTGCCACCAGGAGGAGGTGGATTTTCATATGTTGGGGGATATAGCAGATTTTCGGGATGCCGAGTATTCCGGCACCCCGACTCCACCCTAGCTCAATCTCGGCCACCGCTCAAGCGCCGCACGGTGGCGCTCGCTTCGCGCTCCGAATTAGGGATTTGTGGTATCGAGAACCCGGTAGAATCGGCGCTGGGTGCCGATAGGGATACCTATTTCCGTATAAGAGGTGGTCTCGCCACCAACGGTTGCTGGGACAGAGTCGTCGAGCTCATTCCACTGTTGGAGAATTATCGGCCGATTGTCCGGCGACGCGTAGATTCCATAGGTCCTACCATCCTTCGAGTTCCAGATGACGGTCACTGAAAGTGTGTCTGGATTGCCTCCCTCTCCGGGCACCACCACTTGCTCAATGCTGATGATGCGGAAGGTATCAAGCGCGGCGCCGACTTGGATGAGGAGGTTATCGATCTGCACCGTCTGGTTGGCGCCGCCGACGCGGGCTGAGATGCCGAAGTTGTAGATCTCTTCACCAACGAAGGACGTGACGACGTTCTCGAAAAGCGCGTCGGTGTTGAGTCCCTCGGTTGTGAATGAGAGGCCTTCGACCGGATCGTAGACGCAGATGACCGGACTGGTCACCGTCGTCCCATCGAGCAGGATCGGGCCGTTGGTGAACGCTAGGTTGGTGTCTAACCCACCGACTTTCTCAGCGATGTTCACACCCTGCTCCGCGTCTTGGTTCATCCATGTGTCGATCTCGAACGAGATGTTCTCGGAAACCGCAGCGATAGCTCCCATCCCCTCCTCGGCAGAGCCGAGTTCGGAGAGTTCGAAGTTACCGTAGTTGAACGACAACCCGTCGGCGGGCTCGTTTGTGCCGGCTCCATCGATGATGGTCAGGTCGAAGGTGGCGGTCCAGCCAGTCTCGGAATTGGCAATCGCCGGGATCATGAAACTGGAGAAGCCACCAGCGATGCCATCTTGGGTCAACTGTAGCTTGCCGTCGACGATCTTAGCGGTGCCGTTCATCTGGGAACCATCCATTAGGTCGGTGATCCCGTCCGCGAAACCATCGAAGTTCTGGACATAGCCGGATGGGATTGACTGGGCGACGGTCGGGTCGCGGCCAGCAACGACCTCGGCACCGTCGCTGATCGTGTCATTATCGGTATCAGCGATGTTCGGATCGGTGCCCGGCTGATCGGCATCGACGAAGGGGAGATCTGGATTCTCGACCCCGTCTTTCAGGGTGTCGCCATCGGAGTCATCGCTGAGCGGATCGGTCCCCGTGGCCATCAGTCCACCCCAGGTGCCGGTGTTGTTTTCGACATTGTCGTCAAGGCCATCCATGTCGGTGTCTGCTTCCTGTGGGTGGGTGCCGAGGTCACGCTCCTGCGCGTTGGTGAGGGTGTCCATATCTGGATCCCCATCTGCGCCATCCGGTCCATCCTTTGCGCCGGGGGAGGTCTCGCCAGTGGTTCCATCATCGTCCGGATCGAGCATGTTAGCGTTCTCGTAGACATCCGAGAGGCCATCACCATCGGTATCGCCAGGAGCACCTGTCTCGATGAGCAGGTTATCGATCAGCACCGTCTCATTGGCACCGCCGACGCGAGAAGATAGGATAAAGGTGTAAGCGTCATCACCGACCACATCGGTCGGGATGAAGACGAACTCCGCATTCGTGTTCAATCCGGTGGTGGAGAACGAGACCCCAGTAATCGGGTCGTAGGAAATCGCCACCTCGCCGGTGACGGTGGTGCCGTCGAGCAGGATCGGGCCGTTGGTGAACGCGAGATCGGAAGGAACGCCTGCGCTCTTCTGCCCGATGTTGACGCCCTGCTCTAAATCGGTGTTCATCCAGGTGTCGATCTCGAACGAGATATTCTCGGTTACCGCGACGACCCCATCCATGCCCTCCTCGGCCGAGCCGAGCTCCCCGAGAGTCGCGTTGCCGTAATTGAACGACAACCCGTCAGCAGGCGGGTTGGCTGCGGCGCTGTCGATAATCGTCAGATCGAAGGTGGC
>JBLHKE010000416.1:0-6921 GCA_047619485.1 Verrucomicrobiales bacterium
TCGGTGAACTAATCTACAAGCAGAGAGTGGTGGGTGAGCACTTGCGCAAGGTCATGTTGGAAGATCCTCGACGTGGTGGGTTGCTGACCATGCCAGCGGTCATGACGGTGACCGCCAACGGGGTTGACACCTCACCGATTGTCCGTGGCGTGTTCGTACTCGAAAATATTCTCGGCACGCCCGCGCCCCCGCCGCCACCTGATGTGGAGCCGCTTTCGCCTGATCTGCGCGGGGTGAAGAGCTTGAAGGAACAGATGGCAATCCACCGCGACCAAGAGGCCTGCAGTAGTTGTCACCAGAGAATCGATCCGATGGGCTTCGCGCTGGAGAGCTTCGACCCGATCGGGCGCTGGCGAGACCATTATCCGAAGGTCGACAAAAAGGCCAAGCAGGCACCGCCAATTGATACCTCCGCGATCCTGTCGAACGGACGCGAGGTTAAAGATTTAGTCGAGTTCAAAGCCATGCTGCTGGAGCGCGAACCGCAGGTGGTGCAC
Source organism: Verrucomicrobiales bacterium (assembly GCA_047619485.1). Lineage (GTDB taxonomy): Bacteria > Verrucomicrobiota > Verrucomicrobiia > Verrucomicrobiales > DEV007 > JBLHKE01. Next base: position 498 of record JBLHKE010000416.1, read on the forward strand.
TGCCTCACCGAGAAGATGTTGACCTACGCCACCGGCCGCCTGCTCGAGGCCGGCGATCGGGGCGAAGTAGACCGAATTGTATCGGAGCTGAAAGAGGGCGGGAATCACTTGCGCGACCTGGTTCACTTGGTCGTCCAGAGTGAGCTCTTCTTGGACAAGTAGATCCCGTCGCACAAATGATTGCTGCCCCACTTTTAGAATTTTGCACTTTGCACCTGCCTCGCCGCTCCCTTGAATAGCTAGTACGATGAAGACAACCAGACTTGTATTATTGATCCTCGGGCTCGGGATCTCCCCGTTGGTCTCTAGCGCAGATGAAAAGGCCAAGCCGGCCGCAGATGAAGAAGGCTTCGTATCGATGTTTGATGGCAAGACTCTCAAGGGTTGGGAGGAGATGCCAGCCACAGACAAGAAAGCCTGGTCAGTGAAAGATGGAATCATCGTCGGGGAGGGGGGCGAGGGGCGCGGCTACCTCGTCTACGAGAAGCGCGATATCGCCGATTTCGAAATGAAATTCAGCTACCGATTCCCCAAGGCGCCAGCCAACAGCGGCGTCAACATCCGTGCGAGCAAGGACAAGACCGGCAAGCGCAAGTTCCAGGCATACCACGTCGATATCGGCCATGTCGGCATCGGCAAAAAGGTACTCGGCGCCTGGGACTTTCACACGCCGGGCCGCAAAGAACACAGCTGTTTCCGTGGCGATCGGCTAGTGATCGACAAAGATGACAAACCGACCGTGACGAAGATAGAAGGCGCCATTACCGCAGAGGAGATCAACAAGGGCGGTTGGAACGAGGTGCACGTGATCGTCAAAGGCAACCGCTTTAAGTTTTCCATCAACGGCAAGCCCGCCTCCGAGTTCACTGAACACCTCCCGGAGTCAAAGCGCCTCGACAAAGGCATGATCCAACTGCAGCTGCACGACCCGGGCATGATCGTCGAGTACAAGAACCTGCGCATCAAGATCGATAGACCAGTCGGAGCTGTTCCCCTGAATTTCTAAATTCTTCTCACGGCTGACGAGGATCGCCTCGATCATCTCGTCACACGATTCCGCGAGCACACCGATCGCGAGCAACTGGCGTTCCTGGAGCTGCTTGCGGAGAAGCCCACCAGCATCTCCATGAAGGAGACCGGATACTCGACACCCACATTCGCAACACAATCAACCTGCCCCACTGCTATCCTGTGGGTGATTGCTAGCATTTGCTGACTGACCCTTTATTACTCGCTGCACCCAATCAGTAATCGGTTGCGGTTGGCGAACAATTAGCTGGCGCCCGCGATGGATCAGCTCTAAAGCAACGCCAGCGTCGCCGCTGGTGATTGATCCCTCCGGATCGCGGGTATCTGACGGGTGCCCACTGTTTCTCAGGATCGCGTTTCATCTGATCGACGAATTCAAAGACGCCCACCATGCCCAAGCCACCAGCCGCGCGTCCCGCTCCAACCGAACGGGCCGAGTCTAGCCTCCTAATAACCTACGCGTTTGACTACGCGCGAAAACTAGCGATTTCGCGGCTGCTCGTCTTGGCCGACCTCCTCCAGGACCGGCGCGCCGTGGATAAGCACAGGGAGGACGAATCGATTATCTGGGTCGTGCGCGGCGATGGATCTGACGCGCCGATCGACAAGCGCGCCGGGGATCACGTCGTGGTGATTCCCAAAACCGAAGTTGGCCGGATGGACCAAGTAAAACTAGGCCTCATTCTGGCCGTGTTAGGCGGGGCGATCGACGCCGGCCAAAGTGTGATCTGCCTTGCTGGCGCAGCCGGTTCGAAGCGGCTCGACATGATGCTTGTCGCCAATCCAAAACGGGATTTTCCATGGTTTTCCGAGAACGTGTTCGAGTCGGTTCCGAAGGCTCTCGCATCCAAAGAGTTCGCGCGTCTGTTGGAGATTACGCTGAAATTTGCTGCGGAAGGTCGCGAGGGAAAACCGTTGGGCGCGATCTTTGTGCTGGGAGATCCGGCCGAGCTGAAGAAGTACACCCGGCAACTCATCCTCAATCCGCTGGAGGGCCATCCGCGGCGCGTGCGACAGATTCAAAAACAGCAGCTGCTGGAGTCGCTTCGCGAGCTGGCGAGTCTCGACGGTGCGATTATTGTCGATCGGCTAGGAGTCGTTGTAAGCGCTGGAGTTTATCTCGACGCGCCGCTGACGAAAAAGGTTCAGATCGAGAGCGGCCTTGGCGCGCGTCACACCGCCGCTGCCGCGATTTCGGCGAAGGGCGACGCAGTTTCGATCGCGATTTCAGAGTCCTCGGGCACGGTGACAGTTTTCTCGCAGGGATCCTCCGTGCTCGAGATCAGCCAGCCTGCCCACGGTGCGAAGTAGTTTTGTCGGAGGGCGGCGGGTGAGGTCTTTTTAAGTGACCGCGTGAAAAAGAGGGTCCAGTCAACATTTGAGAACATTCTTCGGCGCCTTGAACACTCAAATGCCTGACACAGTTTGAACCTTTTTCCGGCTCAATCCTCGATGTTGATGGGGTAGGGTTCACCATTCGGCGTCCTGAAAGTTGCTTCATGGCTGTAGTTTTCCATGAGCTGTGACCAGGCGGCTGTTCCCTGCACTACGCTCAGGTGGGTCGCCATTTGCCCGGTGATGGAAGAAGATTGCAAGGACAGCATCCCGGAAGACTGGATCAAAAGCAGACAGATTGTCAGCCAGTAAGTTCTTGCCAAATCAATTGGGCCGGAGATCCTTCGACTCGTGCCAAGAACTCAAGCAAACCTGATCCTGCTTTTCGCCGGAGCGATCTGGGGGATGGGCTTCGTCGCGCAATCCAGCGCGATGAAGGCCATCGGCCCGTTCCTGTTCATCGGGCTCCGTTTTGCTCTCGCCACCGTCGTCGTCCTCCCCTTCGCATTACGCGAGGCGCGCCGCAGCGACCGCCCGCTCGATAGACAGGGGCTAACCGGACTCCTGTGGATCGGAGTGATTCTGTTCTTTGGCATGGCCTCGCAGCAGACGGGATTGCTGACCACCACCGTCACCAACTCCGGCTTCCTCACCGGCCTGTATGTCGTCTTCACCCCGATCATCGCCGTCCTGTTTCTACGGGAAATGCCCCACGTCATCGTCTGGCCCGGCGCTCTACTCGCCTTAACCGGTATCTTTCTTCTCAGTGGGGGCAATCTCTCCGCGCTGAGTATAGGCGATCACCTCACGATCCTCTGCGCCGGGTTCTGGGCGATCCAAGTCATCCTGATCGGAAAATTCGCCAAGCGCACCGGACGACCGCTGGCACTCTCCGCAATCCAGTTCGCCGTCTGCACCGTTTTAGCTCTCGCCGTCGCCTTGGTGTTCGAACCATTCGATTGGGTCGCAATCCGGACAGCCACCAAAGAAATCTTGTTCGCGGGTATCTTCTCGAGCGGCGTAGCCTTCACGTTGCAAGCAATCGCCCAGCGCCACACCACCCCCTCACAGGCCGCGATATTCCTCTCCTCAGAAGCCTTGTTCGCCGCCATGTTTGGAGCCCTGATCCTCAACGAACGCATCGACGGCATCGGCTACGTCGGCTGCGCCCTGATGTTCTCCGCCATGCTGCTCGTCGAGATCGTGCCCGAGATGCGGAAGAACAAGGGCCGTGCTCAAACTGATTTATCCTGACTGCGATCGGGATCTGCTGTTCACCGGCAAGATTGCGAAGACCGTTTACTATTCATTCTGGCGCGCTCCCACACCCTCTCCAAGTTTGAGAATTTTTCGCGCCACTAGGTCATAGCTTCCGCCATCTCCAACTGACTCGTAATCCGGCTTCCCCTCGGTGACGGGTTTGTTGCGGTCGTAGAAGTGGACCGCGCTTTTCCCTTCGACCTTGCCGATCTTCCCTTCGACGATCAGGGCTGTGCCTTCATCGATACCGATCCCCAACAGTTGCGGATATTGATCGACCAGTGAACTCATGTCTTTGAATCGGCGCCGCTGCGCAAAATGCTGATCGATCGCGACGCCCCCGATGAAACCGAGACCGCGCTCATAGCCTTCGGCCATGATGTCGAGGTTGCCGAGCGGGTTGGCGCGCGCGAGGTAGTCGGCTTGGATTGACGCGCCGGCGGAACTACCCATGATGACGCCGCCGCGCGCGAGCACGGCGTGCATCGCGGCGAGCGCCCTGGTGTCAAGATACGCATCGGCGAATCGCCACTGGCGACCGCCGCCGAACCAGAGGCCGGTCGCGTTGCGAAGCACTTCTAGGTATTCCTCGCTATCGACCTTGTCCAAAGTCCGCCCACGGAGGACGGTCACCGTCTTGGCACCTGCCTTGCGAAACGCCCCTTCGATCCCCTCTCTCTCCGAGATCGGATCAGGATTTGCCGTGGGGAGAACCACGATCGAGGCTTCATCCCCTCCGGCGAGTTCTACAAATTTCGAGATGATCCCCTTAGGCATCCCACCGCCACCGATGATGATCAGCGTGCCCTTCACGACATCTGGAGAAGGTGGTTGCGCTGCTGGAATCGGTTCAGCCTGACGCGCGATCGCCGCCAGCCGCAGGGCGGTAAGATCTGCCTTCGCCCGTGAATTCCCCAGCTCGATCACGCTGGCATCGCGCCGCGTCGACGCCGCGAGATGAATCCGCACCTTGCCGTCGCCGACCACGCGCAGGCGGCGTCCGGTGACGATCAGCGCCGCATCCAATGCGATTTCGTAGCCGACCAGCGACGGTTGTTTTTGGAGGGCTTGGCGAACCGGCGATGCCGAGTACCTCAAGGTAGTCTGCGAATCGATGAAGCTCGCTGGCAGCAAGTCGAGCGCTTCCGAGAAGGCGTCGGCGGCGGCACCCTCGCCACCGACCACGCCACCACGATCCAACAGCGCGTGCAATGCCGTCTGCACTTGATCGCCAACGAAGTCAGCCGTGAGTTTGCCCAGCTCGGCAGTGACTAACCATACGCCGGTCGCAGATTTCATCGATGCGATCGCTGCGGCCGGATCGATTTCTCCCCCGACCCTGAAGATCTCAAGAGACCGCCCGCCAATGGCCTCCCAACTTTTTAAAATCTGGAGCGTTTCTGTCTCCGTAAACTCGTCCGAGTCGAAACGCAGGATCACGACTCGGGCTTGCTTGCCTTGCGCCAGTTCGTAGAACGGTCGGTGCGCCCCGACTGGCCGACCAGCTCCCGAGATCACCAGCGATCCCCCGATTCCCGCCGGGTCGATGCGCTCCGTTGCCAAGAGATTATTGGAGCAGGTGAAGAGGCAAACAGAGAGGCTCAGAAGGAAAATCGATTTCATAGATTAGTGAATACTATCACAGCGCGTCTTTGGTGACAGTGGTGAATGGGTAGCGTCATCTGCAATCAAGGTGAGACGATTTACGACCTATTGCTTCACCTCCTCCTCTTTGCGCTTCGTCTTTGCCGCAGCCTAGGGCGGGCGGTTTGGATGAAGATCCGTTAGACTTGTCTCCACAGATCCTGCTGATACCCTCCGTCCCTATTATGTCCTTCGTCACCCACCTCGACTGTGCCTATTGCAAAACCGAATTCGAATCGGAAAAACTCTGGAACCTTTGCCCTGAGTGCGCCAAACCGCTCCTCGTCCACTACGACATCGAAGCGGTCTCGCGCGTATTAACCAAAGAAGATCTCGCCTCCCGACCCGAAGACCTCTGGCGCTACCACGAGATGCTCCCCGTCGCCAACCCTCAAAAGCGCCTCACCCTCGGCGAAGGCTTCACCCCGTTGTTCAAAGCCGATCGCCTCGGCGATGAAATCGGTGCCTCCAACCTTTTCATCAAAGACGAGGGCGTCAATCCGACTACTTCCTTCAAAGCCCGTGGCATGGCCTTGGCTATATCCCGCGCCCTCGAGCTCGGAGCTGAAGCCATCTCAGTCCCCTCCGCAGGAAACGCGGCCGGTGCGATGAGCGCCTACGCCGCCCTCGGCGGCCTCCCCGCTTTCGTCTTTATGCCAAAAGACGTCCCCCACGCATTCATCGCCGAATGCCAAGCGCTCGGAGCCAAAGTCACCCTCATCGATGGACTCATCACTGATTGCGGAAAGGCCGCCGCCGCCGAGATCGCAAAGAACCCGACCCGCTTTGATGTTTCCACGCTGAAAGAACCCTATCGGATCGAGGGTAAGAAAACCATGGGCTACGAGATCGCCGAGCAGATGGGCTGGACTGTGCCGGATGTGATCATCTACCCCACCGGCGGCGGCACCGGCCTGATCGGTATGTGGAAGGCGTTCGACGAAATGGAGAAGCTCGGCTGGATTGGGTCGAAACGCCCGCGCATGGTCACCGTCCAAGCCACCGGCTGCGCCCCCATGGTCCGCGCTTTCGAACAGGGAACCGAATTCGCCGAACCGTGGGAAGGCGCAAAGACTTCCGCAGACGGACTCCGCGTGCCTGCCGCCGTCGGTGATTTTCTCATCCTCCGTGCCCTCCGCGAAAGCGGCGGCACCGC
>JBLHKE010000417.1:0-6912 GCA_047619485.1 Verrucomicrobiales bacterium
CGCAATCCGTATTCGTAAGCCGTCTCGAGGTCAGCAAGCGTGCGGATCGAATCGGATCCCTCGAGGCTGAGCACGTACCCGATCGGGGTCGCGCTTGGATCTGTGGCCCAAGCCGCGAGCTGCTCGTCCAAATCTGCGGCGCTGCGGATCGAGCGCATCTCTCCGGCGTCTTCCATCGCGCGATACCATGCAAGTTGCCCCTGCGTCATCGCCCAAGCCTGTGCGGGCGACGCCCAGGAAGCGACCGGACCGGGCGGATGCATGCAACCGCCGATCTGCGTCGCCACACACAACCCAATTCCCGCCCTGCGCATTTCTTCAAAGCAAACAGTGCCGCACCCGCGCCCTTTCAGGTCGACCATCCCCTGTTCACGCTCACGAATTTCCGCTAGCGGCCGCTGCAGGTCGCGATTGTATTCGAGCGCGTTGAGACTCAGGTCGAGGTGGGCGTCGAAGATCATCATAATGGTAGGGTTAGCGGTAATTTGAGCGATGCCATCACGATCTCACAAGGCAAATCGTCACATCCTCCGTAAAAATCGACGCGAGTTTCACCCCGCGGTCAAACCAACAGATGCTGCTTGTATGCCAGCGGACGGCAGCGCATCATCGTCACCCTGATCGCAATGAAAACACACATCTTCACAACAATCCTCCTCCTTTCCGCCCTAACCGCCACCGCCGCGCCGAAGAAATTTGCCAGCAAGGTCATTGCGAAAGAAACACCTGGCCACCAGGTAGCGGTCGAGATCGACATCACGGGTGCCACGCAGCTGTTCCTCGAAGTTACCGATGGCGGCGACGGCTCGGGATACGACTGGGCCGATTGGATCGAACCGCGCCTGATCACTGCGGATGGAAAGGAGAAGCGCCTCACCGAACTGGAGCCGGCGGACATAGACAGTCGTGCGAGGGTTGGAAAAAACCAGGCCGACGGTCCACTCAAGGTGAACGGAAAAGAATACGCCGACGGCATCGGCACGCACTCGCCGTCGATGATCAGCTACAACCTGCCAGCGGGTTACACCATCTTCCGCGCTATCGGCGGTCTCGACGCGGGAGGAATCGATCAACCCGGCGGCAAGCCGAGCGTCCAGTTCCGCGCCTACACGGATCCTAAAGCACACTTCGTCGAGAAGTTGCAGATCAAACTCCCGGCGGGATTTGAGGCCGAGAAACTTTACGACGTCAATCTCGCCACCGAGGGATCATGGGTCGCGCTGTGTGCCGACGGCAAAGGCCGACTGATCGCGTCGGATCGTCAAGGCTCGCTCTACCGGATCGTGGTTCCTCCCATCGGACAAGATGACGCCAAGGCAAAAGTCGAAAAGTTGCCAGTCGAAGTGGGCAAAGCCAACGGCTTGCTCGAAGCATTCGGCAGCCTCTACGTCGTCGGGATCGGTAAGGGGAAATCCGGCCTGTTCCGCCTGACGGACACGAACGACGATGACCACTACGACAAAGTCGAACACCTCATGTCGCTCGCGGTCGGCAGCGACCACCACGCCCACGCCGTCATCCTCAGCCCGGATAAGACGCGTCTTGTCATCCTCTGTGGCAACAGCACCGACATGCCGGACGAGATCGCCGCGCGCCACATCCAATCGCAGAAAGAAGACCACCTGCTGCCGCGCAGCACCTACTACGGCCACAACACCGGTCGCATGGCGCCCGGCGGTTTCGTCGTTTCTTGCAAACCAGACGGCAGCGATCGCCACATCCTCTGCGCGGGCTTCCGCAATCCGTATGACATCGCATACAACAGCCACGGCGACTTGTTCACCTTCGACGCCGACATGGAATACGACGTCGGCGCTCCGTGGTACCGACCGACGCGCGTCAACCACTGCGTCAGCGGCGGCGAGTTCGGCTGGCGCTTCGGAGCAGGTAAATGGCCTGACTACTATCCAGATTCGACCGGCTCGGTCTGCGACATCGGTCGCGGCAGCCCGACTGGCGTCGCCTTCGGCTACGGCGCGAAGTTTCCGTTGAAATACCAGCGTGCGCTCTACGTGCTCGATTGGACCTACGGGAAAATCTACGCCGTCCACATGACGGAGAATGGATCCAGCTACACTGGCGAGTTCGAGGAGTTCGTCGCTGGCCGCGCGCTGCCGGTTTCGGACATCGTCATTCACCCGAGCGACGGTGCGATGTATTTCATCGCTGGCGGCCGCCGCAGCAAGAGCTCGCTGGTGCGCGTCACCTACACCGGCGATGAACCGACCGGAGCTGCGAAAATCCCACCTCCGGATAACCAGCCGCGCAAACTTCGCCACGAGCTGGAGTCACTGCATGCAAAGTCGGATCCCAGCACTGTCGCCAAAGCGTGGCCACAACTCTCACACGGCGACCGTGCGGTGCGATTCGCAGCCAGAACTGCAATCGAGCACCAGGTTGCCAATGGCTGGGCTGCACGTGCGAAGGGAGAGTCCAACCCGGTCGCTGCCATCGAGGCCGCGATCGCCCTCGCACGCACTGGCGACAAGAATGACCAGACCGCCCTGCAGACAAACCTGGCGAGAATCGATTTCTCCAAGCTGGCGAAGGAACAGCAGCTCGACCTGCTGCGCGCCTACGGGTTGATCTTCATCCGCCTCGGTGCACCCGACGACGCCTTCAAGAGCAAGCTCGCAGCCCAATTGTCACCCCACTACCCAGCGAACGACACCGAGCTCGACCGCGAGCTTTGCCAGATGCTCCTCTACCTAAACGCCCCGGGAGCAGTCGCGAAATCCGTGAAGAAATTGCTCACCGCTAACACCCAGGCCGACCAGATGTTCTACTCGTATCACCTGCGCACCATCAAAGACGGCTGGAGCGAAGCCGACCTGCGCGCCTACTTCGGTTGGATCCAATCTGCCAAGGCCAACAGCGGCGACTACACCGGCGGCAGCCACTTCAATAATTTCCTCTCGATGGTGCGCAAAGAAGGCACCGCCCGCCTCACCGAGCTACAGAAGGCCACCTTAAAAGAACAGCTCGCAGCCAAACCAAAGGACACAACACCCGCCGCGCCACCGAGAAAGCACGTAAGCAACTGGACCGTCGCCGATCTGAAACCAAAACTCAGTCGCGTCGAGACCGGCCGTTCATTTATCCGCGGCAAAACACTCCACCAACAGCTGTGCGCCACCTGCCACCTATTCAAAGGCAAAGGCGGCGCGCTCGGACCTGACCTCACCTCGGTCGGAAACAAATACGACTACACCGCGATTCTCACCGAGATCATCGAACCCTCGAAAGTCATCTCCGATCAGCACGCAGCGGTCATCTTGAAGCTCAAAGACGGCAGCGCAATCTTCGGGCGCGAGGTCGGCGGCGACGACGACACGCTCAACATGGCGACCAACCCGCTCGAGCCGGACGAGGTCACAGTCGTCAAGAAAGCCGACATCGCCGAGCGCAACGTCTCGCCAATTTCGCTGATGCCACCAACCTTGCTCAACACGATGACCGAGGAGGAAATCCTCGACCTCATCATGTACCTCGCATCCGGCGGCAACGTCGGCCACACCGCCTTCCAGCAATAGAGGAGCGCTGTCACCACTTATCGGTGGTTCAATGCGAACTGATGATTTCGAAGATTTTGATATTTCGAAAGTGCACCCAGCCAGAATGTCCCTCCGCGCCGTAGGTCTGTAGAGCAATGACGCCGGACTTCACCAATTCTGGCTTTGGATCGGGATCGGTGTAATCGACGATCTTCTCGCCGTTGAGCCAAGTCTCGATGTGCGCGCCGACGGCCCTGATGCGCAGTTGGTTCCACTCGAGCGGCCTGCGGATTTTGTCATGCTCGTCGCCCTTGTCGAGCCAGTCTTGGAGAAACAAGCCGGTGTATTCCTTGGCGGCGCCACGGCCGATGTTCACCTGGTAGCCCTGACGGCCACGCGCTTTTGAATCGTGCCGCAGGTAGACGCCGCTGTTGTATTTCCCGTGCTCGTCGATTTTAAAATCGAGCTCGAGATCAAAATCTTTAAAATGCTGTTTGCTCATGATCAGGCCACTACGTTTTGGCTCACCGTCCTGCCCACCAACCATGACGCCCTCTTCGACCCGCCATTCTGCGCTGCCGACCGTCGTCCAGTTGTCGAGCGACTTGCCGTCGAACAACCTGATTCCGCCGAGATCGTGCACCTTTTTCAATTTCGCCTTGGTCGTCGACTTGCGCGTCTCTGCGCCGACTCCGGCGAGGAAGGCGTCGAGCTTGCTCTCCAGTTGTTTGCTTATGTCGGGGAGTTTCTCTGACAGGTCTTTGCGCTCGCCCCGGTCTTTGGAGAGGTTGAACAGTTCGACTTTTTCTGGCAGTCCGGTTTTAACAAGTTTGAAGTCGCCCTCGCGGATAGCGGACTGGGCCTTGCGAGCGACGGCTTGATGGAAGATGAGGAACGGCAGTCGACGTTTGACCTCACCAGCGCCCCCCGATTCTAACAACGGACGCAAGCTGCCGCCGTCGAGGGTCTCGGGCAGCGACATTTCGTAGCCGGCGAGATCGGCGATAGTCGGCAGAATGTCGAGGCCGGTGACTGGCACGCGGCTGAGTGCGCCGGCTTTGATCCCGGGTCCAGCAACGATGAACGGGACGCGAATTCCGCCCTCATACATACTTCCCTTGCCGTCGCGCAACGGGTGATTGAGCGGTAGCTCGGACGGCGGAGCCTTCGGCAGGCGAGTACGTCCGCCGTTGTCTGACATGAAGAAGATATACGTTTTGTCGATATTTTTTGCGTGATCGATGAGGTCACCTATGGCTCGGTCGACATCCTCAGTCATCGCTGCGAACTCTGGCATCGTGTGCTTTTTTCCGGACTCGCGCCCTCCGACCTTTGCTAGCGAATCCTGCGAATAGAAGATGTCGAGGTGCACGGCGTAGTGTGAGACCTGCACGAAGAACGGGCGTTGCTCCTTGTTGCAGGCGTCGATGAATTGTTTTGCCCGCCCGGTGATCGATCTCATCAACTTTGGATCTGCACTGGCTGCGGGACCGCCGGATCCCTTGCCGCCGCCAGTGCTGTTGCCGGTTTTTCCATCGCTGAGGTCGTAGCCCATTTCTTCTGGTGAGACACCATCGAAGCGATGATCCCATTTGCCAAAGTGCGCGCTGCGGTAGCGCGGGTCGGCGGCTTTCAACATCCGCGGTATGCTCAACTGCTTGCGGAAATTGGCGGGCCAGGATTTCTGATTTTTCTGATAGATGTGTCGCGCCGGCGTCTGTCCGATGAGCAGGCTGCGCCGGGTCGGGCAGCAAAAAGGCGCAGGGGAATATCCATCGGTGAAGCGCATTCCCATCTGCGCGAAGCGCTCAATCTGCGGTGTGTGATAAAAGTCACTCCGCGACTGCACGTCTTCCGGGTCGATCTGTAGAGAAGTTCCGACCCAACTCTGATCGTCGGTGAGGATGACGATGAAATTTGGCTTGGCTGCAGCGTTAGCAAGCGTCGCGAGGTAGAAAAATGTGGCAAATATGGATTTCATCCGGAGGGAGTCTAGCAGGATCAAACCGATGTTGCCAAAAATCATTAAGGGCAGCTCCGGAAACCTGCTGTGGAAATGGGGCGCAGAGAAAATTCCCGCTGGCGAGGCGATAAACGCGAGGCTATCTGGTGATAGTAGGCGCTTTAGCAACGAAGACAGCGGGGATTTTATCAAGCTCCAGCCCGCATGAGGTTTTCGGAGGTGCCCTGAAGAGATTCGCCCTTCTACGGGAGTGCTACTGTGACAGTTTGTCCTGCCAACCATCCACTCTGATTCCCTGCTTTGCCTTCGTGTTTGCAGCGACGGCCGGAGGTCTCGTCTTCGCGGATGATCCTGCGATCGCGTCGCATTGGGCGTGGCAACCGCTCACAGTTTCAGTGCTTCCCGATTCGACACCGAGGAAGGTATCAAAAAACACCGCGAGGCGGATGCTCGGGTAGCAGTTCATCCGATCGTTCTAACGGTTCGCCGCTGTAACGGAAAATATTTTGATGGTTAGTTATGCCGATTTCTGGGAGCGTCGCCACAACCAATAAGAAATCGAATCCCAAGTTATGAACTATTTTTCTATTTTCCGCCCCGCTGCGATCTGTGCCGCTAGTTTCCTCGCACTGTGTCCCCCACAGACCGGCGCGGTCGAACTCCTTTTGAAAAAGGGTGATCGCCTCGCAGTGGTCGGCGATTCGATCACCGAGCAAAAGCAGTACAGCCGCTTCATCGAGGACTACTTGCTGGCCTGCACGCCGGAGCTCGACTTGCACATCTTTCAATTCGGTTGGAGCGGCGAGCGTGCGCCGGGTTTCGCCAACCGCATGGACAACGACCTCGTCCCGTGGAAGCCGGACGTCGTCACCACCGCCTTCGGGATGAACGATGGCAGCTACCAGCCGTTCAACGATGCGATCGGGAAGAACTACGCTGATGGCACACGCAGGATCCAGGATCGGATGAAGGAGATCGGCGCGCGCATGGTCGTCGGCGGGCCCGGGCCAGTCGATCTGGATTCGTGGCGCCGCGGTGAGCCGGACGCGGACAAGTTCTATAATGAGAACCTTGGCAAGCTCAGCAGCATCGCCGGAGGCCTGGCGAAGGAGCGTGGGTTTGTATTCGCGAACATGCACCCGCTGATGATGGAGGTGATGGCCAAGGCCAAGGCCGCGAACGGTGATGCCTACCATGTCTGCGGCGGCGATGGCGTCCACCCGGGAGCCAACGGTCACCTCGTCATGGCCTACACGTTTTTAAAGGCGCTTGGTGTGGACGGCAATATCGGCACGATCAGCGTCGACATGAACGCGGGGGCGACTGCGACCGATGGCCACAAAATCATCTCAGCCAAAGCAGGTCAGGTCGAGGTCGAGAGCTCGCGCTACCCGTTCTGTTTTTTCGGCGGCGAGAAGGATCCGAATGGGACGCGCAGCATCCTGCCGTTCCTAC
>JBLHKE010000418.1:0-6911 GCA_047619485.1 Verrucomicrobiales bacterium
CGCCAAAGAGAAAGCCGAGAACGAACAGGCCGAGCGGCTCGAGCGCTTGATCGCCGCGACCGAACGGCTCGCGGCGGCGATCGAAAAAAACGGCGCCAACCTTCCGCAGGACGCGCAGCAGATCGTCGAAGAGATTGTCCCCTTCGAGCGCGACCGCAATGACCACCGCAGCGTCATCACCCACCTGCACGATGAGATCGCCATCTGCAATCAGCACCCGATCATCATCCACCGACGTCCGACCTCGCAGCCCTACTGCCCGCCGGTGCACTGGCCAGTGGCGACTCCTGTGTGCGAGACGCCAACGATCGTCATCAGGCCATCACGGCCAAGCATCCACCCGCGGCAACCGCAGGTGCGCCCTGTGATCGCTCCGCGGCAACCCTCTGTCCCACAGCCGCGAGTGCGCCCAGCGCGCTAGATCGCAACGATGCGAGTCTCGCTCCCACTCGACCGCATTGCCGAAACCTGGCCTGCCAGCTTGCGGCGGCCCGACCTGAAACTCGGCGCTGTCCTGCACCAGGCGTCCGTCAACCACGGGCTGCGCCACACCCTGGAGATCCTCCGCAGTCACGACGGCGAACTGTTCTCCCTCGACGCCTTGTTCGGTCCACAGCACGGGTTCGCTGGCACGACCCAGGACAACATGATCGAGTGGCAAGGCTACCAGCACCCGCAGCTCGGCATCCCAGTCTATAGCCTCTACGGCGAACACCGCGAACCCACCGCCGAGATGCTCGACGGTCTTGACGCAATGTTAGTCGACCTGTTCGACATCGGTGCGCGCTACTACACCTTCATCTGGACACTCTACCTGTGCCTGCGCGCGGCCGAGAAAGCGGGCATCCCGCTGCTCGTCGCCGACCGTCCCAATCCGATCAACGGTGTTACCTGCGAGGGCGAATTGCTCGACCCCGACTACCGATCCTTTGTCGGCCTGCACCCGATTCAAGTGCGTCACGCTATGACCATCGGCGAACTCGCCCAGCTGTTCCAGCGCGAGGCCTTTCCCGACTGCGAGCTGCACGTCCTGCCGATCGACGGCTGGCAGCGCGAGCACTGGCACGACCAGACGGGTCTCCCTTGGGTGATGCCCTCGCCCAACATGCCGACCTTGGACAGCGCCACTGTCTACCCCGGCATGTGCCTGCTCGAGGCCACCAACCTCTCCGAAGGCCGCGGCACCACCCGGCCGTTCGAACTATTCGGCGCGCCGTTCATTGATTCGCAAGAACTCATCGCCGACCTGGTAGAAAAACGTCTGCCCGGCGTGCACTTTCGCCCAGCCGACTTCGAGCCAACTTTCCAAAAATTCGCCGGTCAAATCTGTCACGGTGCGCAGATCCACGTCATCGATCGCGACGAGTTCCTCCCGCTGCAGACCGCGACGACGATCCTTGACGCCGTCCGCCAGCGCTGGCCAGACGACTTCGCCTGGAAGCCACCACCGTACGAATACGAGACCGAGCAACAACCGATCGAGATCCTAGCCGGCGGTTCGCTCGGGAAGTTTTTCCCGTAACGTGGTCTTTAGGCTGCGTCCGCCGAAGCGATCCCATTCTCTGATGGCTATTGCGCGAACGGAATCCAAGGGCATCTGGCGTGTCATCGAGAGCACAGGCGATGCGCAGACGAGACTGCCGTTTCTGACGCAGCCTCTAAAGGCCACGCTACATGGCTGCGCCTTTTTTAAGAGCCTGTCGGACTTACCCGATCCGGCAAGAATCATTTTATAATTCGCCCAGATTGGCCCGCTGAATCGTCATTGAATCGATTCAAATCCTCCTCAGCAAGCCGATCTGGATCGGAATTCTAAAACGTTTTGCTCGAATCCTCTAAGCTCGACAGGCTCTTAACCTAATGCCAATGGGCATTCCTGCTCATTTTGGGAGGCATTCGTGGCGGCTTGACAGGCAGGAGCGCCCGAATTACCTGGCGGCGGCCAGTTTTGCAACAGTTTGGACGGGCGTGCCAAGGTTCAGTAAATCTCAAGGACGTCCGGCCAAATTCTTTCCTATTCCATCCGGGGTGGGTGCCGAGCGATAAGCTTAATCCAGCTTGGACAGCTGTTTAATAACGGTCGCCAGCCCCGGTGGTTTCAAGGTCGAGCGCACTTTATCCCTTGCGATCAACCACCATCGCCGATAATCATTTGCCCACGGTAAATTCTTGCCGGAAACCTTAATTTTCGCCCTAAAATGAGCAAATACGATCTCATCGTCATCGGTGGTGGCCCGGCAGGATATGTCGGGGCAATCCGCGCCGCCCAACTCGGGAAAAAAGTCGCCTGTGTCGAGATGGACCGTGCCGGTGGCACCTGCCTCAACTGGGGCTGCATCCCGACCAAATCCCTGCTGCGCAACGCCGAGCTCTACCAGATCATGCAGCACAAGGCCGACGAGTTCGGCTTCAAGTTCGACAATCTCGACTACGACTGGGACAAGATCATCGAGCGCTCGCGTACCGTTTCGGGTCGCCTCGCCGGTGGCATCGAGTTCCTCTTCAAGAAGAACGGTATCGACTACATCCTCGGCAAGGGCAGCGTGCCAGAGTCGGGCAAGGTTGAGGTCGAGAAAGCCGACGGCGGCAAGGAGACGCTCGAGGCCGACAACATCCTCATCAGCACCGGTTGCAAGACGCGCGAGTTCCCGGATTTTCCGATCAATGGCAAGACGGTCATCGGCAGCCACGATGCCATGATCCTCAAGCCGCAGCCGAAGAGCATGGTCATCATCGGCGCCGGCGCGATCGGCGTCGAGTTCGCGTATTTCTACAAAGCCTTCGGCACTGACGTCACCATCGTCGAGATGATGCCAAACCTGCTGCCGGTCGAGGACACAGACGTTAGTAAAACGTTAGAGCGCTCATTTAAGAAGCAGAAGTTCAATCTCAAGCTCGGCCACAAGGTCGTCGCTACCAAAGACACTGGCGACGGTGTCGAGATCACTGTACAGGCCGAGGGCAAAGAACCCGAGGTCATCAAGGCAGACGTCGCGCTTGTCGCCATTGGCGTCGCACCGGTGCTACCAGGCGGGCTTGAGCCAGAGCTCGAGCGCGGTTACATCACCGTTGACGACAACTATCAGACCAGTATCCCCGGTGTTTATGCGGCCGGCGATATCATCGGGCCACCGTGGCTCGCACACGTCGCTAGCTTCGAGGCAATCCAGGCCGTCGAGGGCATGTTCACCGACAAGCAACCGAAGAAGGTCGATACCTTCCCGGGCTGCACATATTGCCAGCCACAGGTCGCCAGCGTCGGTTTGACCGAGCGCGCGGTGAAGGAGAAGGGGCTCGAGTACAAGGTAGGCACCTTTCCATTCCAGGCGTCGGGCAAGGCGCAGGCGGTCGGCGAGGTTGAAGGTTTCGTGAAGCTCATCTTCGGCGAGCCGCACGGCGAGATCCTCGGTGCGCATATCATCGGCAACGAGGCCACCGAGCTCATCGCAGAGATGGGTTTGGCGATCAACAGCGAGCTGACTGCTGAAGATATCCAGAACACGATCCACGCGCACCCGACCCTGAGCGAGAGCATCATGGAAGCCTCCGAGGCCGCCTTTGGCCACGCGATCCATATCGTGTAGGCGGATCCGGCTGTGGATTTGTGGATTGGATCACCGATGACATCCTGATCGGAAACTACCTTGACGCCCAGGATTTCGGGGCGCTCAAGGACGCCGGTGTAGAGTTGATCATCGGCTTGAACGGCGAGCGCTACGATCTCGACTACGTCGGTATAGGTGTTCACAAGAGATACATGTATGACCTCATCTACAGTGCGGTCAATGGCCCCTTTGGCGTTAGGCTAAGCTGGCTAGTCGCGTAGTCTTTAGGCTGCGTCCGCCGAAGCGATTCCATTTTCTGATGGCCAGTGCGGGAACGGAATCCAAGGGCGTCTGGCGTGTCGTCGATAGCACAGGCCATGCGCGAACGGGACGGCCGTTTCTGACGCAGCTTAAAGGCTACGCTACAGGGCTGCGCCTTTTTTGACCGAACGCCTACGGGCAATGATCCCTTTGCATTTTTGAAGGCCGTCGACACCTTGCCTCACCTGCGCTTGATCCACCAACCGGTCTTCTTGCACTGCCACGCAGGGAAGAGTCGCTCGGCGGTGCTAGTTGCAGTGCACTTCATGAGAGATAAGGGGATGAGCCTGCCCGATGCGATGGAGCTAATTGCTTCGCAGCGTGATATTCGAATCACCTCCGGCATGCAGGAGGCGCTGGATTTTCACCTGCGCGAATGAGCGACAAGGCGGTCGGATTGGAGTGACAGCGATGGGCTGTGTAGGCACTAGCTCATCAGAACCTGTTTGGTCCTGATCGCATCCGCTTCGCGATAGATGCATTGCTGGGCATCTCGATTTCGAACTTTTCGAAGTCGGGGAAAATCGAACATCCGAAGCCCAGTGAACCCACCAACCCATCCAATCCCACCGTACCACGCTTCCGCCGTGGCCTACTCGCCAGAGCTCGGCAGTGAGCTGCAAAAGGCACGCACTGAAAATCAATCGCGGCTCACCGCGATCGCGATGACGCTGCTCATCCACCTGCTCGTCTTCGGCTTGCTCGCGTGGATTGTCCTCGTTCCGTTTAGCCCTGAGCCACCCACGATTGAATTCATAGCGCCAGCTTCTTCGAGCGAGAAACCGAAGCTCACCCCAAGGGATTTCACCGACCGGATCACTCGGGAAAAGCCATCGCGCCCAAGTTCAGCGGCACCGATCGTCATCACAGCGCCAGTCCCTTCCGACGTCAGCCTCATCAGTGTGGAGGTCGATGTCGACACCTTTGGGATCGGTCTCGGCCACGACTTCAGTGGTGGCGGCTTCGAGGGAACCGGCCCTGGCGGCGGACCGCCCGGTGTTCCTGAAACGCTTAAGGGGCGCTGCAACCAGACGGATCGCATCAAGCGCCTGCGCGAGAACGGCGGCTCGCGCGACCTCGATCGCAAGGTGATCCGCGCGCTCGATTGGTTGCAGCAACAGCAGAACGCCGACGGCTCGTGGGGGCAGACTTATCCCGTGGCGATGACGGGTTTTGCAGTCCTCGCCTTCTCCGGTCATTGCGAGACGGTCGATTCACCGGAGTATGGCGAGACACTCATCAAAGCGATCGCCTACCTGGTAGACAAATCCGGCACCAACAACGGCATGCTCTCCAGCGTCCCTGGAAATCACGCCCCCTACGAACACGGCATCGCCACCTACGCGCTGGCAGAGGCCTATTCGCTCAACAAGAATGCACTCGCCAAACACCCGCGCATTTCGCCTGCCCTGCGCAACGCCGTGCCCATCATCATCGAGGGACAGACGAAGGGTGGAGGTTGGTTGTATGCCTACCGGCAGAATGGCACGGGCGACCTGTCGATCTCGGGGTGGAACATTCAGGCGCTCAAGGCGGCGGAGTTGACCGGCCTCAAATTCAGCGGGCTGTCGAAAGCGAAGAAGCAAGCGCTCGCCTACCTCAAGGTTGCAGTAGCGCCCAATGGTCTCTACCGCTACCGCATCACTGATCGTCACCCCGGTCGCCTCAGCCTCACCGGTGTCGGAGTGCTCTGCGGCCGCATGCTCGGACAACCGATGCCTAACGAGGACAAGAGTTTCTCCGCCATCCTGGCAGCCGTGCCACAAGCGTATCGATCCGCGGATCTCTATGCGCTCTACTACAACTCTCAGGCCTGCTTTCAGAAAGGCGGCGCCACGTGGAAAAAATACAATAGCACCCAGCAAAAACTCATCATCGATTCGCAGGAGAAGGACGGCAGCTGGCCTGTGGCTGCAGGGCACATCGGTGGTGCCCAAGCAGATGCGAAGATCTACCACACCTGCTTGTGCACTTTGATGCTAGAGGTCTACTACCGTTATTTGCCTGCCACCGCGTCGTAGCAAATGACGGGAGATACCGTGGCTGACTTTGTCACGGACTGTTGCAGGAAAATTCCCTTTTCGAGATCACCGAACAGTGAGATGCCAGATCCCAGCAACCATGCAACGCGCGCCAAGGCGAGAGTATCAACCAAGTCCACAGCGAAAAATCTTCGCAGGATTGTGCCGCCATCGATGTAGACGGAATTTCTCATTCGAAGCGTGTTCCTTTCTTCGTCAGGCTCGAGTTAGCCCATGGCTGACCAAGGCACGCTCCGACGGACGGGGTGAGGTGTGTTTTCACTTCCTTGAACGATTTCCGATATCAGTGAAGTGTTTGGGCGCTTGGCGTGGAGCTTGTTCGCCTCTTTCTCTTGAATCGAGCTTCGTCAGACCAAATCGAGTGGCTGGAATTTCTCGCCGAGCACTTCCTCGCTTGGAAAACCTAACCAGCGTTCCAACAGCGTCGCGTAGACACGGCGGAAGTCGGTGTGGTGCTTCAGGTCGCCTTCGTCATCGAGGTCGGTTAGGCTCGGGTGCTCGCCGACGATTCCTTTGCCATCCGCGTGTGCGATGAACATCTGCGAGGCGGTGCCGTGGTCGGTGCCGAGGCTACCGTTCTCTTTCGCACGGCGACCGAACTCCGAGTAGGTTGCCAACAGGACGCGGTCGCTAAGTTGGTGTGCGGACAGGTCTTTCTGAAAGGCCGTAACCGCCCCGGAGAGTTCGGCCAACAGCGACTGGTGCGACCCGGCCTGCTGCGAGTGGGTGTCGAATCCACCGAGCGAGACGAAGAAGATCCGCGTGCCGAATTCTGCTGTGATTAGCTGCGCGACGGTCTGCAGTTTATGCCCGAGCGGGTTGTCCGGGTAGTCGGAGGCGTGCTTGTAGGTCGCGCTGAAAGATTCGAGCTTCTGGGCGGTGGCGTAGGCGTTGTTGGCGGTGCCACGCAGGAACTCGAGTTCGGACCCGGCTGGTGCCTTGGCTGCAAGATGTTGGTCGAGCGCCTTCCGGTCGAGCTTGCCGAGGCGCCGTTTAAACTCGT
>JBLHKE010000419.1:0-6911 GCA_047619485.1 Verrucomicrobiales bacterium
TCTTTTCTCCGATCTGGGAAGGTGCTGCCGCGGTCGAGATCAATGAGATGCAGTATCCTGCTGCCAGCTGGCTGCTGACACACGGCCACCCTTACGACACTGGACTCGGTGGCGACTTGAATGGTGATGGGGTGACCCTGCGACTCGCCTATGCGCTAAACCTAGATCCCAACTCGAACAACCGTCGCAGCCTGCCAGCTCCGATCATCGATTCAGGAACGTTGGGTCTCAACTTCTTCGCAGCAAGCGCTGGGATCACCTACTCTGTCGAGAAGAGCACGGATCTGCTGAACTGGGTGACTGAAGGCGTATCGCTCTCAGATCTCGATCCCGATGGTCGACTCACGGCGACTGTCGACAGGAGTTTGAGTTCGCAGTGCTACCTGCGGCTGATTGTTGGGAACTGAGCCGCTTCAAACCGAGCCACCCCGCCCGGAATACTGATCCCTATAATTGGCTGTGGCGGTACACGCCCGCACAGTAGCGGATCTCGATTCACTCTTGGCTTCAGCCCGGTTCGAGAACGGCTCTCTCAAATAGGCTAAGGGACAGACGTCTGATCCCTGATCCCTACCTGGGCTGCGCCCGGCTCTCCGAGCGTTTCAGGAGATCGGACTCGGCAATGCATTCTTTTGAGTTAGAATTTATTCGGAAGGAAGTGATTAAATGATGCCAATACCGTTCTCTAGACTCCTGTCGACTATTTGCCTATGCGCGATGGTGACTCCGCTTCAGGCCATCGATTTTGAGAAAGAAATTCAGCCGATTTTCGAGGCGAATTGCATCAAGTGCCACGGGCCGGACAAGCAGAAGGGCGAAGTGCGGATGGACCGGCGGGCGATTCTGTTGCATGGCGGCGATAGCGGTTCGGCTGCGATTACTCCTGGTGATGTGTCGAAGAGCCATCTGCTGGAGTTGATCAAGAACGAGGATCCGGATGAACGCATGCCACCGAAGGATGGTCCGCTGAGCGGGGAAGAGATCGCGTTGATCGAAGAATGGATCGCCGAGGGCGCGGAATGGCCCGGGCAAATGGATGAGGTGCATGAGGTGACGACCGATCTGTGGTCGTTCCAAGCGGTCGAGAGGCCTAAGGTGCCGGGTGGTCAATCGGGCGGGGCGGTGGATGCCTTTTTGAATGCGAGGTTGGCTATCGAAGGTCTAGAGGCGAATGGTCCGGCCGATGCGCGATCGCTGATCCGGCGGATCTCGATCGTGTTGACTGGGCTGCCGCCGAAGCCGGAGCGGGTTGCGCAATTTTTGAGTGCGCACGCGGAGGGCGCCGATGCAGCCTACGTCGCGCTGGTCAATGAGCTGATGGTGTCGCCGCATTTTGGCGAGCGCTGGGCACAGCACTGGCTCGATGTGATCCGCTGGGCGGAGACCAATGGTTCGGAGGCGAACTTGTATCGGAAGAATGCATGGATCTACCGCGACTATGTCATCCGCGCTTTCAACGAAGATCTTCCGTATGATCGATTCGTGCGCGAACAGCTGGCGGGTGACCAGCTTGGTGCGGGTGAGGCGACCGGTTTTTTAGTCGCGGGGCCGCATGTGCCAGCGGCGACGGTCGGGCGGGAGCCGACGGCGATCCGTCAGGCTCGGGCGGACCGGGTCGATGAGGTGATGCAGACGATCGGGGCATCGTTGCTCGGCGTCACCGTCAGTTGTGCGCGCTGTCACAACCACAAGTTCGACCCGATCTCGATCAAGGATTACTACGCGTTGACGGCGGTGTTCCAAGGGGTCGAATTTGGTGGCCGGTGGCCGGAGTTCTCCGAAGATCACCCGCGCAAGCAGCGTGCCAAAGAGCTCTACAAGGACATTGCCAAACAGCGCCGGATCCTGCGCGAGGGCGCTGGGCAGTGGCTGGAGGACTGGGGCGGCTACCACGATTTAACTTTTCCGAAGACGAAGACCAAGGCGCTGCGGGTCGAGTTCGTGAAACCAAATGTCTTCATCGACGAGCTAGATGTCTACGGTCCTGCTAACTACAACGAGAACCTCGCCCTGGCCTCGGCCGGAACCAAACTGGTGACCGATGAAAAGCTGACCAAGGAGGGCAATGAGGTTTGGAAGGCGAACGACGGCGAAGTTGGAACCATGCAGTGGCGCTCCCGCGTGCCGAAGGGCTCGAAGGAGAAACCCTGGGTGGAGATTCGCTTTGCTGAGGAACGAGAAGTGAACCGCTTTCGGCTTTCGTCGAACCGTGAATACTACTTCGAGACTGACTACCTGATGGTTAACAAGCCGGTGCTGCCGGGCTTCAAGATCTCGGCGCTCAAGCCAGACGGCACATGGCAGGAGATCGGCAAGACCGGATGGGCGGGTGCCTTGCTGAAAAGGAATCCGAAGCTCAAGCAGGCTTCGACGAGCCTGCACGGATTGATCATGCAGTTGTCGGAAGAGGGACCACGTCACAGTTTCGTGGGTAAGTTTACCAGACCGGTGGTGACCAAGGTGTTGCATCGCGGCAGCCCCGAGAACCCGCGCGATGAGGTCGCGCCGGCTGGGTTCGAGGTTCTCGGTGGGGATTTTGGGATGGATTCTGCGACGCCCGAGCCGAAACGTCGTTTGAAGTTTGCCGACTGGATCCTGGAAAAAGACCACCCACTCACCGCGCGGGTGATGGTGAACCGTATGTGGCATCACATCTTTGGCTCAGGGATTGTTCAGACCGCGGGTGATTTCGGAGAGGCGGGCACGCCCCCGACGCACCCGGAGCTGCTCGACTGGTTGGCGGCGGAATTTGTCGAGCCGACCGAGCCGGGCGGCGAGTCCTGGTCGATGAAATCGATGATCCGATTGATGGTGATGTCGGAGGCCTTCCGGCGCTCTAGCGCACCGAGCGACGCAGGATTGAGAGCTGATGCATGGGCGAGTTTGTTGTGGCGTTATCCGCCGCGACGGGTGGAGGCTGAGGTGATCCGCGATGGCGTGCTGCAGGCATCAGGGAAACTGGATCGGGCTCTCGGTGGTCGGAGTTTCCGCATCCACAACGAGAAGAAAACCTACGCGCAGTGGCAGGTGGTCGACAACCATGGGCCGGCGACCTGGCGGCGGATGATCTACCAGGAGCGCATGCGCCGGGTGGACGACAAGATGTTCACCGCGTTCGATTTTCCCGACTGCGGCCAAGTGCGGGCGAAGCGTCCGGTATCGACCACGCCGCTGCAGGCGCTGAATCTGATGAACAGCGAGTTTGTCGTCGAGCAGTCGAAGTTCATCGCCGAACGCGCAGAGAGGGAGGCCGGTAGGGCTAAGCCTGCGCAGGTGAAGCGCTTGTTTGAGCTTTTGTTAGGGCGATTGCCGGATACGGATGAACTCGCTGCCTGCGTGCCCGTGAAGTTGGCTTTGGTGGCGCGGAGTCTGATTAACTCGAATGAATTCGCGTTCCAACCATGACGGAAATGCTCACGCAGAGGCGCAGAGAATAAAATGGATGAGCACAATAAAATTTCGGGCATCATTGTTGATCGGGCGATGAAGGTGCATACGGCTTTGGGGCCTGGGCTTCTAGAGTCCGTGTCCCAGCGCATTTTGGATTATGAGCTTCGGAAGGCCGGGCTGAGCGTCGAAACAGAAGTGCCAATTCCGGTCGAGTGGGACGGGAACCAGATCGATGTGTCGTTCCGTGCGGATCTGGTTGTTGAGGGGTTAGTCCTAGTGGAACTACAAAGCAGTAGAGGCGATCTAGGCCGTCCACAAGAAACAGACCTTCACCTACATGAAGCTCGCCAATCTCCACCTAGGGCTTCTCATCAACTTCGGCGCGCCCATGCTGAAGGACGGAATCCACCGAATCGTCAACCAACTACCTGAATGACCTCATCAGCAAAAATCTCTGCGTCTCTGCGTCTCTGCGTGAGCCTTTTCCTCTGCCTATCAGCTGCGGTGTCTGCCGAGAAACCTAACATCCTCTTCATCGCCATCGATGACCTGCGACCGGAGCTCGGCTGCTATGGTTCGACTGCGGTGAAATCGCCAAACCTTGATGCGCTCGCCGCGCGCGGGCTGCGCTTCGATCGCGCCTATTGCCAAGAAGCGATCTGCGCGCCATCGCGGGCGAGTCTGTTGACCGGCACCCGGCCAGACACCAACAAGCTCACGCACAACTACATCGATTTCAGCGAGGTAGATAAGAGCCTGACCACGCTGCCTAAGCATTTTGCCAACAACGGTTACGAGTCGGTGTTCTGTGGCAAGATTTTCCACCGCAGCAACCAGTCGAAAGATTCGTGGACTCGTAACCCCGCGCGCAAGCTCCTGAAGTTGCCGAAGCCGAAATCCTACGCGCTGCCGGCGAACCAGAAACTGCGCAATGACAACTTCAAGAAGATGTTCGAGAAATACGGCGAGGCTGCAAAGAAAGGGCTCGGCAGTGGTCCGGCCTACGAGATGGCTGATGTCCCCGACCATACTTACATCGACGGCTACAACACCGAGTTGGCGATCGCCACACTCAAGCAGATGACGAGTGACAAGGTGGACAAACCGATCTTTCTCGCGATGGGCTACAAGCTCCCGCACCTCAACTGGATCGCTCCGAAAAAATACTGGGACATGTATGACCGCGACAAGATCGAGCTCGCTAAGCAGACCGCGGGTCCGAAGGGCGGTGCGGCGATGGGGTTGCACGCCTCGTTCGAATTGCGCACTCGGGCAGGTATCCCGAAGTATGGTCCGCTCGGTGAGGATCTCTCTAGAACCTTGTTGCACGCCTACTATGCCAGCGTCAGCTACGTCGATGCGCAGATCGGCAAGCTGGTGGCGACATTGAAAGAAGCGGGTATCGATGACAACACCATCATCATCGTCTGGGGCGACCACGGTTGGCACCTCGGCGAGATGGGGATCTGGGGCAAGGCGACCAACTACGAGATCGCCACGCGCGTCCCCTTGATGATCCACTCGCCAAAGATGAAGGCGAAAGGGCAGGGGACGAAGGCGCTGGTGGAGTTGCTCGATATCTACCCGACGCTCTGCGAGCTCGCTGGAATTCCGAAACCTGACCACATCGAGGGGCGCAGTTTTGCGCCGCTGATGGACGACCCAGATCTCGAGTGGAAGAAGGCTGCGGTGAGCCAGTTCCCGAACCCTGCCCTGCGTGAGTGGGCGGCCAATCCGCTGTCGCCGGGCATGCGTGAGACTTTCTTCGGTCCGCTGATCGAGGATGTCGAAAGTCGGATCATCAAACAGCAGGGGAAGGTATGGGATCGCGACCTGTTCGAGAAGAACCTCACCGGCTACACCCTGCGCAGCGAGCGCTACCGGCTCGTCGCCTGGAGGGATCACCGTGACGCCAAAGCGGAGCCGATTTTCTACGAACTGTTCGATCATCAAAACGATCCGACCGAAACCGTCAATGTGGCGGCGGAGAACTTTGAGGTGGTCGCGGAGTTGAACGAGCAACTCGAAGCCATTCTGACTCAAAAATCGAAATAGTCTCATGCAGAGGCGTAGAGACGCGGAGATTTTATGAATCGGATCACTTTAGTCCTCGATGAAACCAACCTTGAGCCTCAAGAGACCACCTAGCACTTCAACGTATTTTTCCTCTGCGTCTCTGCGTGGGACTTCCTACTACCTAAGCCAATGACTCCGCAATCCGAACACATCACCCCATTCGGTCACCGCCTGCTCGACCGGCGGAACTTCATGCGCAATACCGGTTTCGCCCTTGGTGGGCTCGGCCTTGCGCAGCTGCTCGCCGCCGAGGACGAGACGAAAAACTTCAGCGGCAAGGAACCGATCCGCCCTGACATTGATGCCGACAACCCGTACGCGCCACGGCCTGGCCATTTCAAAGCGGCTGCCAAGCAAGTGCTGGTCATCTCGTGTCCGGGTGCGGTCAGCCACGTCGATACTTTTGATTACAAGCCTGACCTGACCAAATTCCACGGACAGAAGCCGCCGGGAATGCCCGCGGTGACTTTCGAAGGACCTACTGGCAACATCGCCAAACCGTTCTGGGAATTCAAGCCGCGCGGCCAGAGCGGCAAGATGACCTCCGAGCTGCTGCCCAACATGGGTGAGCTGGCGGACGATTTCTGTTTTATCCACTCGCTGCACACGCAGACCAGCGCGCACCCGCAGGGCGAGAATTTCATCAACACCGGGTTCACGATGGAGGGGTTCCCGTCATTCGGTGCCTGGGTGACGTATGCGCTTGGCTCTGAATGTGATGAGCTGCCAGCGTTTGTCGCAATCAATGACCCGCGTGGCATGGCTCGCTCTGGGAAAAATAATTTCGGCAATGGATTCCTGCCGGCGGCCTTCCAGGGCACGGATTTCAATGCGAAGAACCCGCCATCCAACCTGCGCCGCCCAGTCAATTATACTGCGGCCGACGACAAGGCGACCACCGAGTTGCTGAAGCGATTCAACAGCAAGCACATGGAGCGCTTCCCTGGCGACGCCGATCTGGCGGCGCGCATCGCCAGTTACGAGTTGGCAGGCCAGATGCAGACATCGGTGCCGGAGACGATGGATCTCGCCAGCGAGCCCGAGTCGATCCACAAAGAATACGGCACCGATACCGGCACTGAGCTGAAGCGCGAGTATGCTAAGAATTGCATCCTCGCGCGGCGATTGATCGAGAAGGGCGTGCGGGTCGTGCAGCTTTTCAATGGCAGCGATCCTTCTGGCGGAAATGGAATTACCAATTGGGATTCGCACTCGAATATCAAGGACACGCACGCGATGCAGGCGGAGATCATGGATCAGCCGACCGCGGCGCTCATCGCAGACATGAAACGTCGCGGCTTGCTCGAGGATACGCTGGTCGTGTGGGCGACCGAGTTCGGGCGCATGCCATTCTTGCAAGGCAACGGCACGGGGCGCGATCACAACCCCGAAGCCTTCACCTGTTTTCTGGCGGGTGCAGGCGTGAAGCACGGGCACAGTCATGG
>JBLHKE010000420.1:0-6894 GCA_047619485.1 Verrucomicrobiales bacterium
CTGCTGGTTATTTTGGCCATCACCCGCGTTAGCTTCCAACTCAAATAGCCCGCTATCATCGCTGAAATCTGCCTTGGTGCTGGCTAAAATTCCTGCGCATCTTTGTATGACTTATTTCCTGACAACTCCTAAGCTCATCGACCCAATCCACTAATATGAGCACGAGGAGGGGATCAGTATCACGGGCGGATTTGTCTACGAGGGAGAGGAGATACCGGAGCTAAAAGGCGCCTACGTTTTTGGTGATTGGGGCAGTGTGACGATGTGGGCGGTACGCTGCGATGCGGAGAAGAAGGAGGTGAACAAGGTTCAGGTGTTGTTTTTAAGCGCCTCGACATGAAAAACGGTTTTCAGCCTGCGGCCAGACGGCGAGATCCAAGTCGCTTCATGGACGGGTGAGATCTACGTGCTGGAGAGAGCTGACTAGGCGAAATACGAGACAAAAGATTCGCTTAGCTGTTATTTTTCTGATTTAGCAAGTTTGAGATTGATATTTCGTATGTCTTAGATATTTATAGAAATTGACAACTAGGTCTTGCCTATTAATATGCCTAAAAATGGTGGAGCGGTTAGGCGTTTTTGGCGTTTTCACTCTCATGGGTGACGTTAGGGCATCTAGATGGTTCTACCTTTGCGTATCAGATGGGATTCTCTTTCAAAAAAGTATTTAGGAAAAACGAAGGAAATCAGGAAGCGGTTCCTGAAGGAAATCGTGGGTCGATATTTCGGTCTCCAGGAGCCACTGAAGCACCTTCTGACCAGCTGGGGGGAAGTGTTCCCAGCTTGGCGCCACCCCCGCTCAGCGGGCAATTCGACTCGCCATTTCAAACATCGCCTTCGCCCGGAGATCCAGCAACGTTGTCGCCATTTGATGGCGGCGGAATGGCTGGCGGCGCCGGGCTGACGCCCACCACGGTCGCTGGAATTCCAAACTCGATCCCCGAGTTGCCTGCCTTTGATGGGAGGGGTGAGCCTGCCCAGTCGTTCTTCGGCGAGGCGGCGGAGCCTCCATCCCCTTTTGACGGACACCCCGGCGCCTCTGATCCGGCGGCCGCACCGTTGCCTACCAGGCACGACAGCGAGAGCTCGAAAGATTTGGAGAGCAAAGGATTTCGGCCTTTGAGTTCCCTACTACAACCGGGCGACGTCCCACCAGCCACACCACCAATGGACCAACCAAGCAACTATTCTTCAAGCACTCAGCGCCCAGCGCAACCAATCGCAGGGGGGGCTAGATCACCTTTCGAGGTTGACGGAATGCGGATGGCTCCATTTGGGAGCGAACCGATTCCACCAGTTTCACCGCGGTCGCCGTTTGAGATCGCGCCTCCAACTGCGCCCGAAGCGCCAGCTTGGCAGGAACAGGCTCCCGCAGCACCACCGTTGTCGGCGTCTCCTTTCGAGCAATACCGGGGAGGGCATGCGTCTCCGTTCGAGTCCGTTTCTCCTGCCCAAGCTCCGCGGCCAAGCCAAGCTCCAGTGTCGAGCGGCTCGATTCCCCCAACCGTTACAGATCACGCTCCGATGCCGGGTATGGCGGCTCCTGTCGAAGTGGTGTCGATGGACGAGGGCTCCGAACTCCCACTAGGTGCGCTCGAAGACCCGCGTGAGTTTGTCGAGATGAATGTTGTCCAGCTTCTCAGTGGCGTGGCGCCTGCAGCGCTTGGGGTGGCTGAAGTTACGATTTCTCCATTTGCAAAAACGCGCATTCCGATGGCGATACTGCGGCCACAGCTTCCGACTGGACAAGTATTTTTGAATGTTTCTGATTTGATCGTCGGCTGTAGTCCCGAGCACCGAGCAGGCATGGTCGGATACAATCCAACGGTGCGTATCCGAGTTCCGATCGGGCTCATTTTTCCAACGGTTGGAGCCGAGGTTTCTACGGCAGCGGAGCAAGCGCCTGCGGCTGATTCGTTTGGTCAGCAGACACCAGCTCCGATCGAAGCACAGCCACCAGCCGTGGAGGCGTCCCAGTTTTTTCAAGAGCCGGTCGGACTCCAGCCTTCAGCAAATGGTGGGCTTGCGCTTCCCGGGCTTGATGGAGGCCTGTCGCTGCCGCCACAAAACCCGGCGCCAGAGGCCGAACAGCTGCCCCTATTTCCGCCTGCAGCTGAAGCTGAGATTAGCCCGTCTCTGCCACCTGCGGTTGCACCAGATCCAGTCGTTGCCGCTCCTGAACCTGCGAGCGCACCTTCCTTCGGTTCGCCGCTCGCCGCGCTCGCGCCGCTCGGCGGTGGGCTCGGGGCAACGCCAGTGGAGCCACCAAGCTCCGGTGTCACTCAGGGCTCTGAACCTCCGTTGCCGCCGATGATGCCTGCCAGTGGTGGGCTTGCTCCGACCGCTTTTGATACTCCCAACACCCCGCAACCTGAAGTTGAGAGGCCGAAATCAGCCGAGAATTTAGACAACGAGGGTGGCTGGCCCTTCGATCCAACACCGGGTGCTGCTTCTCCTCCGAGCGCAGGCGAAGCCGTCGGGTCGCTAGAAGACTTGCCCGCGATCGACGCCACGGGCGCTTTCGAGCCTGTGGAAGGTTTCAATGGGGTGTCCAGTGGTGGTTCGGGAGTGCAGTCGACCTTGCAGGCCCTATTTTTGAAAGGCGACACGATCGATGCCGACGCGGTGGTCTCCCACTTCGACGGGCTCGAGGGAATCGAAAATAGTGTTGTGCTAGGACGCTCGGGCAAGATCGTCAGCAGCTCATCCGGCTTTGCTCAGCAGGCTTCGAAGCTGCTAGCGAACCTCACCGAGTTGACCTCTGCTGCGGGTGTTGCGGAAAGTGATCATTTCACCATCCGCACCGACGATGCGATGGTGAGTTTCTTCTCGGGCGATGGTTTCGCCATCGGTGTGAAACATGATCCGCAGGGTTTCCGGCCAGGTGTCCGGGAACGCCTAGCGCTCGCCGCCAAGGAACTCGGTAGCCTCGCAGGCTGATCGTGAACTAACGTTGTCATCAATATAGAAGATCGTGAACGGCTCGGAACTCCCTCCACTGAGACCGTTGGCGCCTGAGCCCGCCGCGCTGAGCGATCTCGATTCGGTTTCGGTCGATGCGTCTGTGGCGGTGGCGGTGCAGCCTGCTCTAGTGGCGGAACCGGAGGACGTCTCGCTTCTATGGGGGCGGTGCGCCGAGGCCGAGATCGTTGAAGCTCGGCTCAAATCGTTCTGCCGCGAGAGTGAGCTGGTGTATGCGGCCGTCGTCGATGAAGAGGGAGCCGTCGAGTTTTCGGTCTGCACGGTCGGTTCACGCCCCCACAACGAGGCGCAGATCGGCAACCTCGTCCGCAAAGCCTTCCTGATAGCCGCTGCGCTCGGTGACGAGGTCGGCGAACGCGAGCCACAGGGACTGCAGTTGCAGGGGGCACGCTGGAGTTACTCGCTCGACCCGATCTGTGATGGGGCTCGCGTGCTTTTCGGAATTTTTTCAAGCAAGGCGCTACCTGCGATTGTCAGAGCTGGGGCTCAAAAGACCCGGGCCGCACTCGATGAAGCCCTGATGGGCAAAAAATAGCGGGAAATTCAGGTATTTTCGACGTGAGTCGTTTTTACAATCTGCTTTCCCGGACTTAGACTACATGTTAGAACCAGCCTCTCGTAGCGCCGCTGGCTCCCTCGAATTACTAAAAATCCATGATCGATCTTATCAGCAAAGGCGGCCCGCTCATGTGGCTGCTACTCGCCTGTAGCTTTCTCTCCGTTGGGATTTTTGCTGAACGATTTTTTCTCTTTCACCGTGCCACGATCAACGTTGGTGATTTCCTCCAAGGTTTGGCCAACCTGATCGGGAAGAAAAACTACGCCGAGGCGCTCCACGAGTGCGCCGGGACTCCGGGCCCAGTGGCGCGGGTGATCCACGCCGCGGTTATTCGCCACGAGAGCCCGCGCGAACAGCTCAAGGACATCGTGCAGGAGGCTGGGCAACTTGAGGTGCCGCGGCTCGAGCGCTATCTCTCGGTGATGATGACGATCGCCTACATCGCGCCGCTGATCGGCCTGCTTGGAACGGTCATCGGGCTGGTCGACACCTTCATGGCCTTCAACGCCGTCGGAGGCAATGCTACGACGATGGACCTTTCAAGGGGGGTCTATGAGGCTCTAGTCACCTCGGCGGCAGGCTTGGTCGTGGCGATCCCGACTTTTATTCTTTTCTCCTACCTTTCGACTTATGCCAAGACCTTGATGCACGACATGGAGCGTGGCGGAATCGAGATCGTCAACATCATCTGTGATAGCCGCCACGACACAGATATCATCGCCTTCGGCGAACGCCGCAAGGAGAGCCCGTCTGGCGAGTCGCGTTCCGCCGATGAGAAAAACAAACGCAGTGATGAGGAGGGGCGTTCTGGTTCGGGTGGGCGCAAGTAATTCTGCCGGTCGCCTAGCGAATATTCCACCTATTTCTCCACGATGAAACTCGAGAGCACGCTCATCACCAAGCCGGGCATGGGTTACATTGCCCCGCTGCTTGACGTGGTGATGTTGCTGCTAATTTTCTTCCTCCTTAGCTCGCAGTTCATCCAACGCTCGGGGTTCGCCGTAGACCTGCCATTCTCGCGTTCCACCCTCGAATCGCTCGCCGCGGCCGATGTGATCACGCTGCCCACCGGGACTGTCGAGCAGGTGTTGCTGAACGATCGTCGGGTGCCGATCAGCGCCCTCGGAGCGGATCTCAAGGCGCGGGTGCTACTCGATCGCCAGATCGTGATTCGCGCGGACAAGGCCACGCCACTCGGGCGCCTGGTCAACATCATCAACATCGCACGGGATGCGGGTTTCAAGGACATTGCGGTGATGACCTCGCCGGAGCCGGAGTAAATCGATGGGTACTGCAACTGCAGATCCGCCAGTCTCGAAGGCGCGGCGCAAGCACCCTGACCTGATCTTCGAGTGGGTCGATCACAAGGGGCACCGCTGGCGCCTCTTGCTCTTCCTCAGCCTGTCTCTCGCCTTGCACTTCGCCTGTTTCTACGCCTTCAAGGTGGTCTATCCACCCACCGTGCGGCAGCGTGCAGAGACGACCAAGGTCACCTTCCTCGACCCGCGTGATGCGGGGGTGCGTGATGTCATCAGCCGCATCGAGGATCGCGCTGTGTTCATTGATGGTAGTTTGCGTCTGCCGGTGCCAGGGGCTTCGCTGGAGGACGACAAGAACAACGAGGTCGTGCCGGTGCCGGGCTTCGCTAGCCACGAAGCGAATTTACGCACGCCGCCCGAGATCGATTTCATCCCCGAACTGCCACGAATTTTTCCGTTCGATGACGTTTCTCTTCCGAGCCAGTCGAGGCTGCTGCCCGAGACGGAGCCCGGGGTGAGGCCGTCGCCGTTCACCGGGGAGTATGTCTATCGTCCGAGTCTCCAGTCGAGCGGCGGCATCGCGGGGCGCGAGATCGTGGCACGACCTGACTGGTCGAAGTCGCAAGAGGCACTCGCGTTGGCGACCGGCAGTGCCACAGACAACAGTATCCAGTTCCTGATCGAGGTCGATGAGTTCGGCGACATCACCAGCTGTCTGCCGTGGAAGGGGGTCGAGGCGGCCTTCGATGCCGCGATGGCGCGCGAGGTCGAGACCAAATTAAAATTCGCCCCTACCACGCGGATGACTCGCGGGTGGTTGAAAATGCGTTGGTAGAGAATCCACAAGGCCATGTTCCACGTTTCCCTCACCGACCTGATCGTTGTCTACCTGATCCTGATCCTGCTGCTACTGTTCGCGCTGTGGATCTTTGGCGATTACCGGCGCAAGCTCCGCGAGAAACGCGAGCGACGGTTCCACCTCGTGTGCAACATCTGTGGCGTGCCATACGAGGATCGTAGCAAAGATCCGATCCCTGCCTGCCCAAAGTGTGGGCGTCGCAACGAGCGCGTTTACCTGCGCGATATTTGAGCTTTTTGACCCTGCGCAGGGGATTACGGACCTCCTAGCTCGAAATTAGGCAAAACCCAGCTTGCACGACCGCGCTAGGCATGCGTAGAAGAGGGGAATCTGTCGTAAAACTGATAATATGAAAGACCGCCGCGTTGTCATCACAGGAATGGGTACCGTTAACCCTCTCGGTAATGATGTTGAGACCTTCTGGGCCAACATCAAAGCTGGGAAATCCGGTATTGCGAAAATCGAGTGCATGGATGTCAGCGATTACCGCTGCCAGATCGCCGGCGAGGTGCGTGGCTTCGAGGCCGCGCAGTTTTTCAATGATCCGAAGGATGCGCGTCGTGCCGACCGCTACTCACAGCTCGCCGTCGCGGCGGCGAAGATGGCGTTCACTGACGCGAACGTCGACCTCGATAGCATCGACCGCTACCGCTTCGGCGTGATGGTCGGCAGCGGGATCGGTGGTCTTGCGACGCTCGAGCGCGAACACCAGAAGCTTTTAGAGAAAGGTCCCAGCCGCGTGAACCCATTCCTCATCCCGATGATGATTGCGAACATCTCTAGTGGCATGATCTCGATGGAACTCGGTCTCAATGGACCGAACATGTCGATCGTCACCGCCTGTGCGACGGCGAACCACAACATCGGTGAGGCCTGGCGCATGATCAAATTTGGCGATGCCGACATCTTTCTCGCCGGTGGCTCCGAGGCATCGATCACCTCGACCGGCCTCGCCGGTTTCGGCTCGATGCGTGCCCTGAGTTTCCGCAACGATGAGCCCGAGCGCGCCTCGCGCCCCTTCGACGTCGGCCGCGACGGTTTCGTCATGGGCGAGGGAGCTGGAGTGATCGTGGTCGAAGAATACGAGCACGCCAAAGCGCGCGGTGCTGAGATCTACGCAGAACTGGTGGGCTACGGGGTTTCCGCAGACGCCTACCACCTGACCTCGCCATTGCCCGAGGGCGAGGGCGCCAGCCGCTGCATCGACATGGCGCTTGGCCACGCCGGTCTCAATC
>JBLHKE010000421.1:0-6891 GCA_047619485.1 Verrucomicrobiales bacterium
CGCGCGCCGGCCACGTCACCGCTGAAACAGCGGTCGCCGATGGCGAAGGCGTGGTGGTGAAAGGCGTGTCCCGGTGTGTCGATCGCCTCGATCTCAATGCCACCGATCTCGATGGTCTCACCATCTGCGAGCGTGCTTACGCGATCCTCTGGGGCCGGCAAAATCTCGCCCCAGAGCGAGTCGAAGGCATCTCCGTAGACCCCCCGGGCGCTCTCGATCAGCTTCGATGGATCGATCAGGTGCCGCGCTGCTTTCGGGTGGACGTAGAGCGTTGCCTCGCGTTGCGCCCACCAACCTGCGGCACCGGCATGGTCTAGGTGGACGTGGCTGATGAAGACCGATCGAACGTCGTCAGGATCGAATCCGAGCGCGGTGATTTTTTCTAAAAGCGTCTGTGTTGTCGAACCCGGTCCCGGTTCGATCAGGATCAGGCCGTCGCTAGATTCGATCAAAAAAGAGGCGATGGCATTGGGGGTGCCTTGGAACTCTAGGTCGATGGTATGGATCTGCATGGCGCACTATCGGGCCGCCTTTGCCTCCTGCAACATCCTCTAGGAATCCCGGACGGCGCTTGACATTGGCTAGAAGGTTGCGCTTGCTTCTCCCACCTCAACTATGAAGCGAGTTTTTGTATCTGGATGCTACGACATTATCCACGCCGGGCACCTCCAATTTTTTGAGGAGGCGCGCGCGCTAGGCGATCACCTCACGGTGTGCTTCGCCTCCGACGAGGTGCTCTGGCACCACAAACAACGCCGCTCCTCGATGCCCGACGAACACAAGCAGGCCGTGATGGAGGCGCTGTGGATGGTCGACGAGGTCGTCATCGGTTCCGATCACGACCTGGGCCTGGATTTCAGATCGCATTTCGTGCGGCTGGCGCCAGACCTGCTGGTCGTCTCCGAAGATGATCAATATGAGACGATCAAACGTGGACTCTGCGGGGAGGTTGGTGCGACCTACAAGGTCATCGCGAAGACGCCACCGAAGTTCGATCCGATCTCGACCTCCGAGATCGTACGCTGGGTCAGGGCACCTGCGCAAGCGCCGCTGCGGATCGATTTTGCCGGTGGCTGGCTCGATGTCCCACGCCACGCGCGCGAGGGCGCCTTCATCGTCAACTGTGCGATTTCGCCGCTCGTGAGCCTACGGCATTGGCCGTATGAAAAACGCGCCGGCCTCGGTGGTAGTGGCGCGTGGGCATTGCTCAACGGCGAGGATGGGGTCGACTCGGAACTCGATCTCGGCGTCGGCTGGCAAGACCCCGCTGTGATCCGCGAGACTGGCTTGTGCGTGTGGCGCAGCGGTGCGCGGCCAGTGCTCGATTTCAAACGCAACGGTGATCTTTTGGTGGGTAAGATGGCCGTCTTGTGGACCGGTACCGAGCACGACACGCCCGGCTTTGCGGATGATCGACGTGACTACGAAAAGATCGAGCGCTCGGGTAATCTGGCGCGCGCGGGAGTTCTGGAGGGAGACTTGCAGAAGCTAGCGGAGGGCACGCGCTGTTACCACGAGGTGCAACTTGAGGAGGGGATGGAAGAATTGTCGGAGGTCGCTGGGGCGATCGGCAAGAAATACTGCGGTGGTGGGCATGGCGGTTACGCCCTCTACCTGTTCGAGTTCTCTGAAAAAAGGGATGCGGCCGTGGAAGCCATCGAAGCGATGCGGGCGGTCGAACCTTACCTGTTGTAGCAATTGCCCTAACAATCAGATTATTACTTTCCTGCTTGGCAGCAGGTGGATTCGTGGCTATGACGGGTGGCTATGCACTTCCCCCACTGCAGTTCCTCACGTTTTTTTTTGCCAGTAGCTGTTCTCCTGACCCTTTTTTCGCTCGGCGGTCATGCTCAGGCACAAGAGGTTATCGACTCCGGTGACACTGCCTGGATCTCGGCGGCGACGGCGCTGGTCTTGTTCATGACGCTGCCGGGGCTCGCGCTTTTCTACGGCGGTCTGGTTCACGAACGCAATGTGCTCTCGGTGCTGATGCACTGTTTTGCTATCGCCTGCGTCATGACCTTGGTCTGGGTCGTCGCCGGCTACTCGCTCGCGTTTTCTGGAGATGGGAAATTCATCGGCAACCTCGACCAGATGTTCCTGAGGAATTTCGAGTGGGAGGCGGTCAACGGGTCCATCCCGAACATCCTGTTCTTCATGTTCCAGATGACGTTCTTCATCATCACGCCAGCACTGATCATCGGTACCTTCGTCGAGCGGATCAAGTTCAGCGCAATGATGGTGTTCGCCGTCCTGTGGTCGCTGCTGGTCTACGCACCGATCTGCCACATGGTGTGGGATTCGGATGGTTGGCTCTTCAACCTCTGGGGGAACGGCGCGATCGACCTCGCCGGCGGGATCGTGGTTCACATCACGGCTGGTTTTGCAGCACTACTAGCCTGCATCATGATCGGTCCGCGCAAGACTCCACGCCCACCTCACAACCTCGTCCTGACGCTGATCGGCACCTGCATGCTGTGGGTCGGCTGGTTCGGATTCAATGGCGGCAGTGGCCTTGCAGCGAACGCTGCGGCGGCGATGTCGATCACCGTCACCCACATCTCTGCTGCGACGGCGGCTTGCACCTGGGCGGCGATCGAGTGGCTCGGGCACACCAAGAAACCGAGCGTGCTCGGGATCGCGACCGGATCGATCGCCGGGCTGGCGGCCATCACCCCGGCGGCGGGCGTTGCCGGGCCGATGGGGGCGATCCTTATCGGTTTTCTCTCCGGTGCTGTCTGCTTCTGGTTCTCGGTGAAGCTGAAGAACCGGTTTGGTTACGATGACTCGCTCGACGTCTTCGGTGTGCACGGGATCGGCGGTCTGCTCGGGACGATCTTGGCAGCGGTCGTTGGCCTGGAAGCGCTTGGTGGTGTTGGTGGCGGATTCGACTTCTTTTTGCAGATGAAAATCCAGCTCGTCGCCTCGTTGTTCGCCATCGTGTTCACGCTGGTGGTCAGCTACGTCATCCTGAAGCTGGTCGACTTGACGATCGGGTTACGCGTCGATGAGCAGTCGGAGGCGACTGGTCTCGACCAGGCCTCCCATGGCGAATCGGCATACAACGATTAGAGCCCTAGATCCAGCGCGTTCTCTTCGATCCGTGGGAGATCTGTAATCCTTAGACAATCGGGCTCAGGGGCGTACATTATGCGTCCTTTGAGTTCCAAATTCTCTCTATTCCTAGCGCTGCGCTATCTGAAGCCGAAGCGCACCTTCGTCTCCATCATCACCCTCATTTCGGTGATCGGGGTGACGCTGGGTGTGGCGGTGTTGCTGATCGTCATTTCGGTGATGGCTGGGTTCGAGGAGAAGATCAAGGAGGTGGTGCTCGGCTTCGAGCCACACATCATCGCGCACAACAGAGGCGAGCTCTATATCCCGATCTTGCGCCCGGCACCGCCGGCGATGGATCTAGATGCCGATGGGAACATCATCCCGCTGGAAGAGGGTGAGGGGCCGCCGCCACTGAGCCCACAGGAGGAGGCAGAGATAGTCAAATGGGAGGAGCTTTTGGAGCGCAGTTACTGGGAGAGTCTCAAGGAACGCCTCGAGGCTGATGAAAATATCCTCGAGGCGACACCATTTATCGAGGGGCCGGTGATGATGCGGGTGAGAGGCGGTGGCGGCCAGGAGCGCCAGCTGGCACCGATGATGCGCGCGCTGCCTGCGGGTGATAGTTACCAGGTGCGGAAGATTCGCAAGCTGATGGAGCCGGATCCCGACAATCCCGAAAAGGGTGGTTTTGGTAAATTGAACCTGCTCGGACCGAACATCGTCATGAGTCGGAGTTCGGCGCGCAAGCTGGGCATCGTGGAGGGCGATAAGGTTCAGATTCTCTCGCCGAAAAATGTGAAAATATTTGTCGAAGAGGTATTTCCGATCATCGATGACAAATCCCTTACCGCCGAGGAGCAGAAGGAACAGATCGACCAGATCAGCGAGGGCTATCGCAATCCTGAACTCACGCTCACCGGCGTGTTCGATTCCTTGCGCTACGAAAATTATATCATTGTCCGGTTATCGGATGGTCAGGAACTCTATGACTACAATACGACCAACGACGTCCATGGCCTCGCGCTGCAGACGGCAGATGCCTACGATGCCGCCGCGGTGAACTCGATGATCAATGAGCAGGGATTACTCACCCCGAACTGGAAGACCGAGACGTGGATGGAGACCCACGAACTGTGGTTCCAGCAGATTCGCAACGAGCGCGCGATGATGTACTTTGTGCTGTTTTTCATCGTGATCGTGGCGGCTTTCAGCATCATGAACACGATGATCACCGTGACGGTGCAGAAGCGGAAGGAGATCGGGGTGATGAAGGCGCTCGGGGCGCGCGAGTCGCAGATTGTGTGGGTGTTTCTCGCACAGGGGATGGTTGTCGGGCTGATTGGAATGTTGTTGGGGGCGGCGGTAGGGAATCTGATCATCGAGTTCCGCGAGGAGCTGAGGACCGCGCTGGCAGCCCTGTTCGGCATGCAGATTTTCCCGGAGGGACTCTATGGTGTGCCGGAGATTCCGGCGAAACGTAGTCTGCTCGATATGAGTATCATCTGCCTAGGGGCGTTCGTATTGTGCACGTTGGCGGCACTAGTGCCCGCCGTTTTCGCCGCCCGCCTAGATCCGGCAAAGGCGCTGCGCGAGTAATCTTGATCCCACGAGCCATTGCAAATCTACCTCCTCCAAGACGGCGAAAAGTGCGGACCCTTCACGGTCTTTGAAGTGGCTGAAGAGGTGCGTTCGGACCGCGCCACAGAGGACACTCTCGGCTGGTACAAAGATGCCGAGGGCTGGATCGCGCTGGGTGAGCTGCCGGCGACCTCTTCGATCTTTGTCGAGCCACCGCCGCGCGAGGAGGTCGAGGAGGCGGACGATCTGCGCGCGCGCATGGCGCCGGAGCGGATGCGTTCTTCGGTTCGGCTGTGGGCTCGGCTGATCGATCTGTTCTTACTGCAATGGGTGGTCTCAGTGGTGATTCTAGCAACCGGGTGGATGGATGCGACAGAGCTGCTGACGCGTCCGCACCTCGGAGTGCAACTGCTGCCGGCCGCGCTGCTAGTGTTGTTGGAGGCATTCACGATCAGTGCACTCGGTACGACACCGGGGAAATGGTTGTTGAGGATTAGGGTGCATGCGGATGCGGGTGGCAAGATTCCTCTCAGCATTTCGTTCTACCGGGCGCTGACCGTCTGGTGGCGCGGGGTCGGGCTGTGGATCGTCCCGCTGAACATCCTGATGATGGCGCTCGCGCAAGCGAGTCTACTGAGGACTGGGAAGACTCCCTGGGACCGTGCCTGTGGCCTGCACCTGACCTATGGCAAGGTGGACAAGAACCGCATCTTCCTCTTGGTCGGGATCTTTATCCTGATGCTGACGGTGATGGTGTTCGCTTTCAACGAGCAGATGGTGGAGGCGGTCGAGGCGCAGCGCCAGCAGGACTAGCATGGGGTGGCTCGCACGCTGCTTCGGTAGCGGTCGTTTCCGAGGTGGGCTCGCTGCTGTGATCTCGCTGTTGGTCGCCGTCGCAGCGACCGGGCTGTTGCGCCTAGAGTTTGATGACAACCACCGGAAGCTCTTCCGTGGGAGCGGTGATGCCTATGAGCAGTTGGAGCGCTTGGCCGGGATGTTCCCGCTCGATGAGAATGATTTTATACTCTTGTTAGAGGGCACCTCCGGAAACCTGCTGTGGAAATGGGGCGCAGAGAAAATTCCCGCTGGCGAGGCGATAAACGCTAAGCTATCTGGTGATAGTGGGCGCTTTAGCAACGAAGACAGCGGGGATTTTATCAAGCTCCAGCCCGCATGAGGTTTTCGGAGGTGCCCTAGAGTCAGACGACCTCTTCGGGCGGGAGGAGCTGGGCGCACTGCGGGAGTTGGAGGGAGATCTGCGCGGTTTGGACGGGGTGTTGGGGGTGTATTCGATTTTTGATGCTCGTGCGCAGGAGTTTGAAGGGCTTTCGCTGCCGCCGCTGATACCAGCAGCGGGTGCACCAGTGGACGAGTTCAGCCGAGCGCGGGAGATGGCCCTGGAGCATCCACTGCTGGGCGGTCTGTTGCTGTCGGAGGATGCGCGCGTGACGGTGATGGTCGTCACGCAAGAGGGCGATGAGCTACCGGTTGCGGAGATCGAGCCGCTCTACGCCGCCGTCAAGGGTGAGGTAGATGAGAATTTGGAAGGCGTGGGCGTGCGGGGCATGGTAACTGGGATCCCAGCCCTGCGGGCGGACATCATTCGCGCCGTGCAGCGCGACAACCTGCGCTTCAGCGTGTTTGGCGGGGCGACAGCTATGTTGATCTCGATGCTGCTTTTCCGCAATTTGGCAGCGGTGTTCATCACCGGGTGGCGCCGGTCATTGGAATGGTGTTGAGCATCGGGATGCTTGGGCTCTTGGGCATACCGATGAACGTGGTGAACCACGTG
This sequence comes from Verrucomicrobiales bacterium, assembly GCA_047619485.1. GTDB lineage: Bacteria > Verrucomicrobiota > Verrucomicrobiia > Verrucomicrobiales > DEV007 > JBLHKE01. The sequence continues at coordinate 6,428 of JBLHKE010000421.1, forward strand.
TTGCCTGCGCTGGTGATGGTGATCGCGTTTACCGATTCGGTGCACCTGATGGCGTTCTTCAGGATGCGGCGCGGATCGGGCGATGGGCGGATCGCGGCAGTACAGGCGGCCGTTCGGGAGGTCGGTCCGGCCTGTCTGTTGACCTCCGTGACGACGTCGATCGCTTTCGCCTCCCTAGCCATGGCGAAGGCGGAGGTCATCAGCCAGTTCGGAGTTGCCTGTGCGGCGGCGACGATCTTAAATTTTCTCGTAGTGGTGACGGTGGTTCCACTCCTGTGCGCCACAGGTCTAGGGGATTTGGCGGGGTCACTCTCCGGTGGCGAAGAGGGGGCGCACCGGCGGGGTGTGCACCGCATATTGGATCCGCTGGGAAATATGATCACCCGGTGGCCTGGTCGTGTGGCACTGCTAGGTCTGGCCTCGATGATTTTCTGCCTGCTGGCATCACTGAACTTGTATCCGGA
>JBLHKE010000422.1:0-6879 GCA_047619485.1 Verrucomicrobiales bacterium
TCCTCGTCGATGTAGTCCTCGACGCACGACGGTAGGAGGCTCTGCGCGTCGCGCGGGGTTCCTTGGATCTACTGTGCCACTGCGCACGCTCGGAGCCCGCCGCGGCCGCGGCAAGTGGTTTCGCCAGGGATGAGATATTTTCCCGACAGCCTCTCCGGCTCCGGTCAGCCGTAACTTCGATTTCAAAATCGAAGCCCATCGTGCTCGGACTTCATGCTTGGGCACTGCTCTTCGATTTTGAAATCGAAGTTACGCCATCGCCTGCGGCGATGGGATTTCCCGACCGTCTCTGGGGTTCCAGTCTAGCCGAACAACGCGTGCACCGGCTTCGCCTTCACTAGCTCGCGCGGTTGGTTGAGGTGGTTCATCACCATGGTCTCGGAATCGATGCCAAAGGCGTGGTAGATCGTGGCTAAGAGTTCGCCCGGATGCACTGGGTCCTCGGTCGGCGCAGAGCCGGTCTCGTCGGACTTGCCGTGCACGTAGCCGCGCTTGATACCTGCGCCAGCGATCACTCCGGTGTAGCAATACGGCCAGTGATCGCGACCATCGGCGCTGTTGCCGTTGCCCGAGGTGCTCACGCCCTTCTGCGGGCTGCGGCCGAATTCTCCGACGGCGACCACCAGTGTCTCGTCGAGCAATCCCCGATCATCGAGGTCGCTGATCAACGCCGATAGACCATTGTCCAACATCGGACCGCCCTGGTTCTTGACCCGCTTCGTCAGATCCTTATGCGTGTCCCACGAGTGATTGTCCGAATTGGCGACTTTTGGCCAGATCACCTCGACCACCCGGGTGCCGGCCTCTACCAGACGACGGGCGAGCAGGCAGCTGTCGCCGAAAGTATTCTTGCCGTAGGCCTCGCGGGTCTTGTCCGATTCCTGCTCGATGGCGAAGGCCTCGCGCGCCCGCCCGCTGACGATGAGGTTGAGCGCACGGTCGTAGTACTTATCGAGCGAGTATTCTTCGACCGCCTTATCGATGACAGGCATCTGCGCGTTGATGGCCGAGCGCAGGCTCGCGCGCCGCTTGAGGCGCAGCGAGAACACGTCCGGGCGCAGCTGAAGGTCGTCGATTTTGATCCGCGCCATCTTGTCCATGTCCATGTCATCGCCACCAGGGTAGAGCGTGTATGGATCGTAGGCTTTGCCGAGGAAACCGGCGGTGCCGCCCTTGCCGACCACGTTGCTCTCCTGCAGCGGGCGCGGCAGCATCACGAATGGCAACATCGGCTCCTCCATTGGGCGCAGGCGCACTAGGTTGGAACCGAAGTTAGGAAAATCCTTCGGGCTCGGCGGCTCAAGTTGGCCGGACGGGCTCACCTTATCTGTGGTGTAGCCGGTCATCATCTGGTAGATGGCGGCAGTGTGGTTGAACAAGCCGTTGGGCGTGTAGCTCATCGACCGGATCATGGTGAACTTGTCATTCATCTTGGCGAGATTCGGCAGGATCTCGGTGAAGTTGACGCCAGGGATCTTGGTCGGGATCGATTTGAAGGAGGAACGCACATTGTCCGGCACGTTCTCTTTTGGATCCCACAGATCGAGGTGGCTCGGTCCGCCCTGCAGATAGACCATGATGATCGACTTGGCCTTGCCCCAGCCCGGTGCCCCAGATAGTTTTTTGGCTTCGGCTAGTGCTTTGGCCTGGAACATCGTTCCGAGCGACATGCCTAGCATCCCTGCGCCGCCGACGCGCAATACGTCGCGGCGGGTAAATCCTGCGCTCGAGTCGCAGACGTCTTTTCCTGCTTGTCCTGGTATTCTAAACATGGTTTCGGTCGGTTTGGCGTAGGCTCGGCATCCTGCCGAGTGGGGCGTTTCGGCAGGATGCCGAAACGACGGTGGTTAGTGGTTGAAGAGAAAGGCGGGTGTGTTGATCAAGGCCCAGGCTAGATCCTGCGCGCCGATCAGGCGACGCTGGGTGAGTTGCTTGGTGCTGAGATCTAGGTCGTGGCGCAACAGATCGTGCTTGGGGTCGACGCGTGGAACTTTCTCCAAGGCGGCGAGCATATCCTGCAGCTCTTTTAGTTTTGGATCGGCCGGCAACGGCTTGTTCGCCTCGGCGAGCTGCTTTTCGAGTGACTTCCACCCGCTGTCGTTGTCCCGGAAATACTTCGCGAGCTCGGCTTTCTGTTTCTCATCGCGTTTGTCCCCCGCGACCTCGAGTAGTTTCTTCACGTTGTCAGGGAAGCCAAGAAGTAGAGGGCCGGTGCGCGTGGTGATCGAGATACGGAACTTGCCGATCGTGTGCTTGTCATCGAAGGGCTGGACGAGCTTGAATTTCAGGATGGTGCCAATGTCGTGACCGAATGGCTTCGCGACACTGAAGATCGCCGTCTGGTTTTTCGCCACCTGTGGCGAGATCGCCCAGCCGGCGTTCGATCCGCCCGGATTCCCGTCGATCGCCTTGGCCACCTCGTAGCCGCTCTGGCTGAAAGTCGCCTGCGCACTGCCGAACTTCACCGCCGCCAGCTTCTCAGGATCGCCAGCCGGAGCTGCCGAGAGCTCGATCTCACCGAGCACGAAATTACCATTGCCCCTACCAGGACCGTCACTCTCGACCCGCTTGTCAGTGAGCAGTTCGAGCCTCACCGCGGTGATACCGGTCATGTCGGTGTGCGTGGAGAAAGTGTAATCGGCTTTGCCGTTGCTCCCGGTCGCGATGAACGCCCCTACATGCTCCCCTTCCGTCTCCGCGATGAAAGTCGCGCCATTCGTCGATGCCAAATCCTCCGGCGTGAGAATCTCCCAGCCGATGTCGTGCGACACCTCGTGCTCCCACGCAGCCACTCTCGCGGGAAGCGCCGCGTCGTAGGCCTTCTTGTCTGTCTCGAGCTTGGTGATGCTCGCTTTGCGCTCCTGCTCCGCCGCGTCGACCCGCGGCTTGATCGCGGCCTGGTGGTCGCTGCCCGCTTTGCCTGCAGCGGCGATGTCGTCCTCGCGCTTCTCTTCCGCCATCACGAGCGCTGGGTCGCGATTCTTCAAATGGTCGTCCAGCGCCGCTTGCAAGGTTGCCTGGTCTTGATCGATCGCCGCGGTGAACGATCGCAGCGAAGCCTCGATCTCAGCTTCGATTGGCGGGCGGTTGAGGATGCGGTAGAAAAGTGACTCGACCACCTTGCGATCATCGCCGGTCTCCTTGACGAGCTTGGCGATGGCGTTGTTCGGATCGGCGATTGCGTCACCGACCGTCGGGCCAGAGAGCAGCGCCATGATCGGACCAAGTTGCATGTCGCTGTTGCGTTCACACTCGCAGGAACTCTCGCGCACCGGGCGACCAAAATTGGCAAGGAAGCTGTCGGGTAGTCTCACTCCGACATCCGGCAACGAAGCCGCGCGCGTCCCCATGGGGACGCCAGGGAAGCGGCTACTGGCACCAATCACCGCGTGGATCGAATCGTAGAGCACCTCGGCGGGCAGACGCCGCGCCTTGGCGTGCGAGAAATTGATAGCGTCGTCATCGTTCCACTGGTTGGTCTTGATCGAGAGCTGGTAGGTCCGCGATTTGCAGATGTGGCGCATCAACTCGCGCACGTCGAAGCCGCTCTCGACGAAATACTTCGCCAGGTAGTCGAGCAGCTCCGGATTGGATGGCGGGTTGCCGGCGCGGATGTCGTCGAGCGGCTCGATGATCCCAGTGCCGAGCATGTAACCCCAGACACGGTTGGCGTAACTGGAGGCGAAATAGCGGTTGTCTGGTGAGGTGATCCAGGCGGCCAGCTGGTCGCGCCGACTAGCATCCTCCTTTTGTCCGTGCGCGGTCTCGTATGGAAATGCGGGTTCCGCGATCTCGCCGGTGCGCTCGTGCTTCACCTCGCCAGCGTCGTTTTTGTAGATCACCTCGTAGAGCGGCTTCGCTCCCTCGACCGCGGTGCCGCCGATGTTCTTCTTGCCACTCTCAGGATCGCGCTTGAGCCCGACCTGGGCGAAGAAGGCGGACATCTCGTAGTAGTTGTCCTGCGTCCATCGCTCGAACGGGTGATCGTGGCACTTGTTGCAATTGAAGCGCGTCGCGAGGAACAGATGGGTGGTGTTCTCCATCGTCTCCTCCGGGGTGCGCAGGATCTTGAAATACGAGGCGGGTGGGTTGGTTTTGTTCGAGCCTGAAGCGGTGATGATCTTGTGGGCGAACTCGTTGTACGGCGTGTTGGCAGCCACCTCCCCGCGGATCCAGTCGCGGAACAACTTGGCTCCCTCCGGCGCGAGAAACTTGCGATTCACCTGCAGCAGGTCTGCCCACTTATTCGTCCAGAATTCGACGAATTCCGGGGTGCCGATGAGTGAGTCGATCAGCGTATCGCGCTTGGCTTGGGACTGATTCACGTCGGCCAAGAATGCCTTCACCTGATCGGCAGTCGGCGGGAGGCCGGTTAGATCGAGGTAAACGCGGCGGACGAACTCGATATCGGTGCATGCCTCGGAGGGCAGGGTCTTCACCCGCCGCCACTTCTCGGCGACGAAACCGTCGATCGCGTTGAACTTGGGCGGATCAACCCACTCGAAACCGCTGCGATCGCCCATCGCCGTGACCGTCGTCGCTGCGTAGGCACCCTCGTAACGGACGAGGATCGGCGCCTCACCGCGACGGATCACTTTCACCAACGCAGGGTAATTTTTCACCGACTCCGCCACCTCGCCATTGCCACTTTCGACAAACGCCTCGTTGGTGACATCGCGAGTTCCGCCACCGACAAAGGTCGCGACCACCCGCATCTGCTGCATCGCCCCGATGTTCTGCACGACGGGATTGAGCGGGAAGACCTCGATCTTGGCGACCTTGGTTTTCTCGTCCTCAAGCTTGGCACCATCGGCGATCCACGCGCGTACGATCCGGTAGTAGTCACCCTGCGGCGTCGTCCGCTGACCGCCTTCGTGGGGCACTCCGGATGTCGCCTTGAGGAGCATCAGACTATCGTCGGGCGATGCCAGATTGACGCGCCGCGATGCCATGTCGTCGGTGAAGGCACGCACGTCATAGATCGGATCGTAACCACGCAGCGAGAGCTTGAAACCGTTCTTGCCATCTTTGGCACCGTGGCAGGTGCCCATGTTGCAACCCATACGCGCGATCACCGGGTTGACGTCCTTCGACCATTCCGGATGAAACGCTTCTCCAAAACCGGACACCTTGATCGCGGCGGAAACCACTTTTCCACCGAGCGTCATTTCGAGGGTGGCGCTACCATTCTCCTCCCCGCGGATGAGGCCGGTGTCCGTGATGCTCGCAGCGCCGTCGATCTTCTTCTCGACCAGGCGGGTCACATCGATCACATCGCCAGAATCGAGTTTCGCCGAGACGACGACCTGCGCGTAGCTAAACTCATGTCCGATCGTGATTTCCTCGGGCTTTACGGAAAGTGATACAATCTGCCGCCCCTCTGGGACCGCTTCGGCATCGAGCGGCAGACGCTTGTCGATACCTCCGTCCCCCGGCTCCCGGCTCGCGACTTCCGCTGGTGCCGAAACCTCGACTGGAACGAAGGCCTTGAGGATCTTCCCGTTCGAGGCGTCGATGAGGCGCACCTTCCCATCTGAACCCGCCGCAGCCACCTGCGAGCCATCAGCGTTGAACGATACCGAGTAGATCGCGCTCTCAGAGAATGGCAACTGCGCCAGCGTCTTCACGCTCGCAGCAAAGTAGGCCGCCAACTTTTTACGCATGTCTTCGCTGCGCTGATGGGTCGGCTGCTTGATAATATCGGCCATCTCTTTGGTGATCTCGGCGGTCGGATCCACCTCGTAGACATGCACAGCACCGCGCCCGTCGAGGCTGCTACCAGCAGCGATACGCCTCGCGTCTTTGGAGATATCAACTGCGAACACACGCCCTTCGAGAGGTGGGAATTCCAACAGCAGGTTCGCGTCATCACCGATCTTGCGCGGCGTGTTGCGGAAGATGCGGTAGAGCTTCGGCACGCCGTCGGAACCACCTACGACCATCTCGTCGCGGGTCGGGTGCATGACGACAGCGCCGATGCCGCCCTTGAGCGCCTTCGGGGTGATCGAGGTGATGTTGTCAATCAGACGCTGGGTGGCCAATTCGGTGAGTTTCGCGGTCATGTCGCGGCTGACGGAGACCAGATGATCGCCCTTCGGATTGAAGCCGGTATCGAACACCCAGTCGTTGTGCCCGCCCTGGAAGAGCACCTGCTTGCCGGACTTGGCATCGATCGCGCGCAGCGTGTTGTCCGAACAGCCGAAGGAGATCTTGGTCCCGTCAGGCGACCAGGCGGCGCCGTAGACGGTGTCGAAGGTGACCGGCACAGAGAGCTCGAGTTTCTTCTTCTCGACATCCCAGACCTGCACCTCACCCATGCGCCCGGGGAGGCCACCAGTCACGGCGAGTTGTCTTCCATCGGGAGAGAAGCGCACCGATTCGATGCGCTCCGAGAGCCCCACCAACCGCGCGACCAGTCCCGAGCCGTCGGCTTTGTGCAGCAAGACCTCATGGAAACCTGCCACCGCCAACAGCGTTCCGTCCGGCGAATAATCGAGCGAGGTTATCACCGGCGGCTTGGTGTAGACCGGCGGGTGATCCTGGTCGTAGCGCTGGCGCGCATTCTCGGGCGTGTCGTCTTTCGCGCCCTCGGCGATCCAGCGGCTGACCAGCGAAATCTCAGTCGGGTGCAGGGCTTCTTTCTTCTTCGGCATCTCCGCCTTGCCGTCCTCGCCGGGGGTGATCTCTTTGATGAGGTAGCTCTCCTCGGGTTTGCCGGGGACGATCGCCACCCCGTCTTCGCCGCCTGCTAACATGCGCACAAAATCGGTCATCACGTAGCCGCCAGCGTTCTTGGATGGTTGGTGGCAACCGACGCAGTTCGCCTGGAACACCGGCCGGATCTGTTCGTAGTAGCTGATCGGGTTGGCTTCCTCAACC
>JBLHKE010000423.1:0-6879 GCA_047619485.1 Verrucomicrobiales bacterium
TGTGCATTTCTCCAAGGTTCGGCGGAGCAGGTAATCCCGGTCGCCTTGCAGGTTCGAGGTCATCGATTTGAGCATCGTTACCTTGTCCGGATCCGGCGCGTTGGTGATAAGCTCGTCCCAGAGTGGCAGCGCGCCAGCGATACGCGGTGAGGCGCTGAGAAGATCACCCTGCAGTGCTTTGAACGCTGCGAGACGATCCTTGGTGTTGGCCTTCGGATCGATCTGCTTCTTGATCTGTTGGTAACGGGCATCGAGCTTGGCAAACTTTTTGATAGGCGCGTCGTGGTCCACATCGCGTTCGAACATACCGCTGTGCCAGAGGCCATGCGTGAGAGCCTCAACGTCGGCAAATCGCCACATCTCCGACTTCATCATGGCATCGGTCACGGCGCTGTACCTGCGTTCTGGTTTGGCGAAGGCACGCACCATCGCGGCTTGCGAGTGCGGATTGCGCGCCAGCTGTGGCGCTAGGGCTTTCGCCTCCTCGACCGTCAGGGTTTTGTCAAAAAGTGGGACGTCGGCTGCGGTCAGAGAGTTGAGCATGCCCGGAAACTGTATCACCAGCTTGCGCAGCGCAGCGGGGTCGAACTTCACTTGGCCTTCGGCGAGCCGGAACGCTAGCAGTTCGTCGCGTTGATCCGCTGACATGCGTGGCACCACCGCGAGCAGTTGTGCCAGCTTGCGCTCGAGGTCTACCTTGAAGCGCTGCCCGACATTGTTGTCGTATTTGACATCCCAGCCTCTGGCGACAAGAAACGCTCCCTTGTCCGGCGCGACCTGCAGGAGTCGAGCGGCGGCCGCGAGCGGTTCGTCAGTGAGCTTCGGGTTGATTGTCTCGGCCTTGGCATTGCGCAGTTCGTCGAGCTTGTTGTTGTAAGGAACCACCGTCGAAGCCCACTCGATGCGTGCTTTGTATTCGGTGGGCACGCGCGCGGTAGACGCCAATTTGAGTGCAGCCGGATACCATGTCTCGTCCTCCATCCTGAACGATTCCAAGCTGGCACAGACCCATTCGAACTCGGCTGCGAGCGATGCCGGGTCGATCGTGCCATCGGCACTCAAGGTCGCAAGGCGGGAACTCATCGCGGGCAAGTCGCTGCGGCGCATTGCCTCGTCCATGAACCATCGGTCAAACTGTTGCGCCCGCCCGAAGGCGCGCAGCCGGTCGCCGTCCTCGCGCATGAACAGGTAGGCTGCTTCGGTATCGCCGAGGTGGTTGATCAGCAAGCGATAGGTCGCCGGCACCGCCGTCGCTGCGAGTTTCCCATCGATCCGCTGCGCCTTCAGCATCTTGCGATAGAAACTCACCGCATCATTCCACTCGCCGCCATACTCAGCGGCCTGCGCTGCGTTGAATAACAAGGTCTGCGAGCCAGACGGGTTCGTCGTCAGCCAAGACTTCACCGCAGCGAAGGCCATGGCCGAGCGGTGTTCTGTGATGCCTGTCTGCAAGATTTGCGACACGGCGCCCTCGCTCTGAGTCGGAGCTTTCTTAAAGGCTGCAATCTGGTCGTCAAGCGGAGCGGCGGAGACTGAGATAGGTAGCAGGAGGAAGAACCACGAATGGACACGAATGGACACGAATTTTCTCAGGCTCCTGATTCTGATCCATTCGTGTTTATTCGTGTCCATTCGTGGTTTCAAGTCTTTCATAGGACGACGCGTTTCCATTCGAGTTTCGCATGCTTGAAATTCAAGATTAGAGCCACCTTCAGACCAGTTGTTTTGAGGTAGTTCATCACCTGACCGACCTCGTGGTCGCCGATCCGCTCGATCACCTTTGCGTCAACGACTACCTGCTCGTGCGTAATTAGATCGGGGATGTATTCGCCGACAGTGACCTTTTTGTAGACAACGGGGAACCGAGGCTGTTGCTGAGAGGGAATCCCCTGATGTCCAAACTCGACAACAAGCACATTCTCGTAGGGCTTTTCGAGCAAGCAGTGGCCGAGTTCGTTTAGGACGGTCATCGCGCAGCCGACGACGGCATACACCTCATCCCACAAAACCAATTCGTGTTCATTCGTGTCCATTCGTGGTTCGAAACTCATCTTCCTTCCTCCAATCGTTCGAGTTCCAGCTCGCTCTCCAAATTCAGCAGGCTCTCCTGCGATAGCTGGCCGCGCGCGTAGGCGGCCCACTCGCTTTCGGGGAAGTCGTAAGTGAGGCGTTTGTAGATCGAGTAAGCTGCCATCTGCTGGCGGCCGTCCTGGTAACATTTGCCAGCCCAGTACATCGCCTGCGAGCGCACGGTCTTGCCGTCGTAGCCCTCTTCGTCGATGACCCGGCGGAATGCCTCTAGGGCTTCCTTGTTTTTCCCGGCGCGCATGAACGATTGCCCGGCGCGGAGGCCGGCCTGGCCTGCCATCTGGTGGTCAGGAAAACGTTCTTGCAGGCGGGAGAAAATGTTCGCCGTCTTCAGATACTCGCGGGTCGCCATCTTCTGCATCGCCTCGCCTTCGAACTGGGCGTCTTTGTCGTCCTCTTTCGCGAGTAGCGGTTTCGCCTGCGCCTCGTAGCCGGCGGCTTTTTTGAGAAAATGGCTGCCCAGCCGTGCCATCGCCGTGGCAAGGAACTCGGAGTCCGGGTATTTGTAGGCGAGTTTAACATATTCCTGCGCTGCGATGTCCGGCTCATTGAGCTTCTCGTAGACGGTGGCGATCTTGAACTGAGCTTTCGAGGCGTGCAACGTCTCGGCATAGCTGCCGGTCACTGTCATGAACCGCGACAGGGCGGCGCGGTAGCGGTCTTCTTTGAGCTCGCCTGCCTCGGTCGCGTCGGCCTCTTCGAGGGTGAGGTTGCCCAACAGATACTCGGCGTTGGCGCGGGTGTCGGGATCGCGAAACTGATCCATCGCGCTCGCCAGCAGTTGCTTGGCGCTGGAGTATTCCTGCTCAGCTCGCTCGGTCTCGCCGAGTTTGCGGTGGCGCTTGGCCATCTCGAGGTAGGCTTCGGCGAGCGAGAACTGGGTGCGCATCGCGACCTCGGGGTCTTGGTATTTTTTGGTGAACGGCTGGATCGTCCCGTCGGCTCCCTTGCTGATGGTGATCATGTTGATCGGCGATTTGATCCCGCTGGCGTCGGTGTAGCGCGCTGCCACGGTGTCGCCGTAGATCACTGGGAAGCCGTCGCGTCTGACGTTGTATTCAGCGGTAGCTTCACCTCCTACAGTTTTTTGGGCCTTGGCATACGAGAGGGCGTAGCCGGCTTTGAAAATTCCGGTGTGCGGTGCCGACTCGCGTAGTTCGACCCGGTATTTCGCGCCGGACTTGGCCTGCAATAAAATGCTGACCGTATCGATCGCATCGCTCAGATCTGCGCCGAGGTCGACCACACGTAAGTTGAGCGTCTCGCCGACGTAGGCGCTTCCGATCGTCGAGCGGTAATCTTCTGCCATGATGTCGAACACCGGGTGAGTGATCACCTTGGTCGAAGCGGTCAGCCACTGTTTTTTGCCGTCGCCATCGGTGTAGCGGAATCCGAAATGCACCCGTTCGCCCGGGTTCACGACCAGGCCGCTGAGCTTCCCATACAACTGCTCGGCAGCGCCGAACGAGGTCGATGCGCTGCTGACGAGTTCTTCGCGCTCCACAGCACTGAGGACGCCGTTTTCAGGCAGGGTTCCAGCGACGAGGGGAACGCTCATCCTGAAGCGGTCGAACTGTTCCCCGTTTGAACCGGTGACGCCTCCACCTTGATAGATCTGCAGTTCGGGAACCATGCGCCATAGATCGCCGTAGCCTGTCGTCGCGCCCAGCCCGCCGCTCAGGGAGATTGTCCCGGGTGCGGAAATGTTGAAGGTCGCATCGCCAACACCTGCAGCAGTGGCCTGGCGGCGGCCGGTATCTGTCTGCGCATATACCTCGACCTTCGATGCCATGCCGAGGGCCAAGTGCGGCGCGACGAGCTCCAAATACATCCGCCTGCCGTGGACCACAGCAAGCCCTCCCTCGGGCGTTTCGGTGCTGGGTAGCAAGGTGTTCTCAACCATCCAGCGGGGCAGGACGGACTCGCTGGCGAGCTCGTTTTTTTCCGGGCCGCGGTAGTCCCGCCGCTCGAAGCCGTGGACAAGAGGGCGCATCGCTTCTGCTTCGACGGGCGTCACGTTGGCGTGGGAAAGGTGCAGTTGTGGCAGGGTGAAAGCCGCGTGCACGATGGTTGCCACGCGCTCGGTCGGCACCCCGGGTCGGTTGTTCTCCCGGTCGAGGTAGCTGGCGGTGATGGTGCCACCGGTGTTCACCGAAATCTGATTTGCCACTGCGGCACCCGCCACCGGCGTGACCACTAGCTTGAACACTCCGGTCGAGTCGCCGGTCTCGGTGGCATCGAATTGGCGCGTGTCCCCAGCTTCGCTTTTGAGCGTGACCTTCACGGTGTCGGGCTTGACCGAGACATCCATGTCGGCGTCGTGGATGGCGAGGCTGAGCGGTTGGTCGTGGCGGAAGCGCAGCAGTCGCTCGTAGTAAGGCATGTCCTCGCCATGCTTCTGGCTCCACCGAGGTTCCATGTCAGCGAATTCGGCGCGGGCATCGGTGAAGGCGACGCTGAGGAAACGCTCATGCCGCTCTTTCTTCTTGGTGACAAAGCGGTCGTCGACGTAGAGCACCGAGATCTTGTCGCCGGTGAGGATCTCCAGCGTGTTGTTCTTGTTGAGGGTGGCGAAATCTTCGGCCACCGGTAGAATTGCTTTGCCGTCGGGAGTGGTGAGCGCCAATTGGTTTAGCGCTGGGACTGTTCCCTCCTGCGCGATGAACGCCAACTTGAGCAGGCGCCCGCGCGAACCCGAGGCGAACTTCACTTTGAACTCGGTGCCATCTTCGTTGGCGGTGATCGTCGCCGGGCTGTTGCGCTGATCCATCACGCCCTCGGGGAAAGACGCTGGGTCGAAGAAACTGTCCGGGCAATCGACCAGCATGTCGGGATCGTCGAGGTTGGACTGCAGTTTCACGCCGCGCTTGCCGAAGCCCATGTTGTTGACCCAACCGGTCGCCCAGATCTCGAAACGGTGCACGCCGGGTCGCAGATTCATCTCTCCCTCGAGCTTACCGTCTTTCTCGGTGATCGGACGGCCATCGACTGCCAGCAGGAACTGTGGCGGGTGGATGAGGGAGGGATGGGTGTCTTTCGGGATGACGAAATTGCCCAAGCTCAGCCGGAAGCGACGCTTTACGTCAGCCTCCTCGTAGAAGTATCCCCTGAACCGGTAGATCACGGAGGAGACATCGTGGCGATTCTGCCGCAGCCACTTCACCTCTTTCAGCACCGGCTCCGGCAGCGCCTCGGACGGGCCATTTACGTTGCTCGCAAACCCCTGCGCATACTGCTGCGTCATCCAGCCGCGTCCGACCTGTTCCACGAGTTCGCCGAGGTCGTAGACTGAACGGCCGCCCATTTGGTAGCGGTCAGTGTCGTTCATGACGGTTACCGAAGGGCGCCAAGGTTGCTCGATCGTCCCCTGACTCTTGGGATAGGCGGCCACCGTGGTCATGTTCCTAGCATTCATCCCGGTCTGCAGGACGAAAGTCTTCAGTTTGGCGCCGACTTCCTGCGCCGTGATTGTCATGTCGCCCAGCGCGGCGTTGTCGTTGAGATCGACCGTGAACTCGGGCGTGACTCCCTTCGCCGCCACCGGCCTCCAAGCTGGGTAGCTGTCCACGGAGGGGCTGATCACCATGTTCGGGTTGCGCCCCGGCTCCGAGTTTTGGGCGAAGGCCAATGCCTGTGCCCCAGCGGTGGCGATGCTGCCCTCGAACCAACCGCTGTGCGTGGCGGTTTCCTTGAGCATGACGCGCGCGACCGCATCGCCGCTGGAACTGCCGACGCTAACGGTGAGTTCGTCGATCTCCGCCGTGCGGCTGCGATCGGGGTCAATCACCCTGACATTGATCGGGTTCCCCGGTTTCACCACCGTGGTAATCTGTTCTTGGAAATCCCTTCTGGCCCCGTCTCCGGCGCGGGCGTCGGCACTCAACGCTTCGGCAGCCATGCGCGCGTTCGCGGATCCTTCGGCATTCTTGACGCCTTCATTCTTCAGCTCTTCCATGATCTTCTGCATATCCGCGACGCGCTGTTCCGCCTCGGTGAGCAGTTTGCGAGCGGAGGCCATCAGCAGGCCATCGGAGGCGACCGTGATCGGGCCACCGCGCTTTTCGGCCATGTTGTTCATGCGCGTGCGGAAACGCTCTGAGTAGGCGTAGTAAATCTCATCGTCGCCGATCACCTGGAGCTTCTTATCACCGGGCTCCGGGGCACCCAGCGCGGTTGCGACCTCGCCGCGGAACTTGGTTTTCTGATCGCCGAACTGGCGCAGGAAAAACGTCTCCTTGTCGCCGGATTTCGCCCACACGACTACCTCGATCTCAGTGCCAGCACCGGACACCGCGAGGGTCGGATCGCTGAGCGTCACCTTCAATTTCTCGCCGGGCACGATCGATTTCTGGCCGCTGGTCGAACCGAGTTCGACCTCGGTGGCCTCCATCAGTTTCTGGCGTTTGAGCTGCACTTTGCCGAGCAAGATTTTTGCGTCCGGGTGGTTGGGCTCGCGTGCGAGGATCGAATCGATGTCGTCCTTCGCGTCCTCGAATTCCTCCATGTCAAAATTAACCTCAGCGCGCGCGTAGCGCGTTTCCGACCAGATCTCTGGGACGCGCTCCAGCTCGAGTTCGCTCAGCGTCTGCAACGCGCCGTCGAAATCTTTGGCGAGGCGTTCCACGCCGGCGCGGCGCAAGGTTGCTTGGTGCCGCACCAACAGATCCTTGTAGGCCTCGTTCTTCTGCGTGCGGGTGAAAATCTCGTGCGCCTCCTTCAACTGGCCGCGCTGCACTGCGATGTCGCCATACGCGATTTCGAGGTTCACCTTTTCGGTGGGCGAAAGGGGAG
>JBLHKE010000424.1:0-6875 GCA_047619485.1 Verrucomicrobiales bacterium
AGCCGTAACTTCGATTTCAAAATCGAAGCCCATCGTGCTCGGACTTCATGCTTGGGCACTGCTCTTCGATTTTGAAATCGAAGTTACGCCATCGCCTGCGGCGATGGGATTTCCCGACAGTCTCTGGGGCTTCAGGCTACAGCTTTAGCCACTTCGTGTCGGCGATGGCTTGGCGGAGGTTGGCTAGTTTCTCCTCTGGGGTCTTGCCGACGTCGGAGGTTAAATTTTTGCAGGCACCCATCACCCGCGCTAGTGCGAAGCGTTTGGAACTGAGCAACCCGTTGCGCAATTTGGCGAGCTCCTTGGCGGCTTTGGAATCGGTTCGGTAGCGATCCTTTTCGACACGCAGATGCTCGTACCTCTCGGCCAGGCCGGTGCTGGCGGAGAGCGCACCCCTGGTCAGATCGTGGGCGTTGATCAGGGCACGGTTGGGGAAATTCTCCAGCTCGGGGAAGCTCTCTTCGTCGAGGCCCTCTACCAGTGTTAGGATTTCTTGCTCGCTGGTGCCTTTTGCTGCGAGCTGCGCCAGAAGGAGCTGCAGCAGGCCATGGTGGAGACTGGAAACGTTGTCGGCAGCGCCGTGCAGGTAGCGGTAGAGACGCTGGCGCAGCTTCGGCTCGCTACGGAAGCGCGGCGCTAGCTCTGCCAGCAGGTCGAGGTGCATGCGCAGCATCTCGCGAACGAGCGGCGCGGGTGCGGTGGTAATGGTATTGGTACTGTGGACTCGGTAATTGCAGAGCTTTTCCGGTATCAGGCCAAGCTGATCCTCCAATACAGCCTTGGCGAGGAAGTAGTAGTCGTGGTTGAAGCGGTACGGCCGGAACGGGTTCGCGTTGAGGTAGCTGGTGCGCGCGATGACGTTGGTGGTGGTGGCAGGGAAGTTGGCCTGCCCGAGCCAGGTCTCGAGTTCGGCGTCGATCGACCAGATGGCGTCGAACCATTTCATCCGCGCGTTGCCACGATCCAGCGCGCCGTCATTCTCGTCGATGACGTTGATGCCCGTACAGAGGACGGATTTCTCCGGGTTCTGCTCAAACCACGGCAGGCAGCGCTCGAAGCGGTCGCCGACGTAGTGGTCATCGGAGTTGAGGATGCTGATCAAGTCGCAGTCCTCGGCCGCACGGGCAATGCAGCGGCCAATCGTCTCGTGCGCGCCTACGTTCTCCTGCGCGGTAAACTCGATCTGGCCACGCGCAGCGTAGCCCTCGAGGATCTCGACCGAGCGGTCAGAGGAACCGTCGTCGATGACGACGATGCGGTCGGGCGGACGCGTCTGCTCAAGGCAGGAATCGACCGCCTTCCCGATGTACTGCTCGTGGTTGTAGCAGGGGATGACGACCCCGAGGCGTGGGATTGTGCTCATGTTAGGAGAAACCGAGGATCCGCGAGAACCAGCGTTTGGAGTACTGGGCACGCGCCGTGTCGGTGCCGGGTGCCGGGAGGCGGTTGCGGATCCGGAAGGGACCGATCCGGCGGTGGGTGATAGGGCGTTGGAGCTTAAGATGATCGACGGTTGAGGCCTTGATGACAGCGGCGAGCTCTGCGTCGGAGACGCTGACCAGATCGAAGTCGGGCGCGAGTGCGGAGAGCAATCCCTGGCCCGGCCGCGGGTGCTCCTCGATGGCGCCGCTGAGTTTGCAGCCGGTGAGTTTTTTCACCAACCACGCGCACAGCGCCCCGTCGGAGCGGGCGAAGTGGATGCGCGGGATGTCGCGCTTCTCGAGGATCGCGATCAGGCGCAGCGCCCGGCGCGCCTCTTTGAAAAACAGCTCGCCACTCACTGCGGTACCGAGCTCGTTGCGTATAACTTCTAGTTTAGCGGCATACTCCGGGTTCGCGCGCCACTCGGCCTCCAACACGATCCCGTCGGGGAGGAATTCGAGGTGCGTGGCGAGCGGGTCATCCTTCCGGTAGCGGTGGTGGAGGTTGGCTGAGATGGGCAAAAAATTTGGATCCTCGATCGCCAGGGCGGTCTCCTCGTGGAGGAAGAGGTGCTGTGGTGGCGGCCACTCGTTGATGAGATAGATCAGCTGTTCGCCAGCGACGGGGTTGGCGGGTTGGGCTTTTTCCTCGAAGAACTGGCGCAAGTGGCCACAGGTCTTCTCGAGCTCAAAACGTTCTCCAGCGACCACTTTTCCTGCCGCACCATAGCGGGCGCGGAGCCCAGGATCGGCAGCGAGTTTTCCAAGGGCATCTGCGAGCGCGTCCTCATTCTCGGGCTCGACGAGGATGCCGGTCTCGCCGTCGTCGACCATCTCGGGGATGCCGACGAGCTTGGTGGAGACGACCGGGAGTGCCGCGGCCATCGCCTCCATGATAACGGTCGGCAGAATGTCGCTGGCGCCCTTGCTATCGACGATCGATGGCAGCGCGAACACGTGGCTGTCGGCGAGCGCAGCCTTAAGTTCGTCGTGGCTGCGGCGCCCAGCGAGGATGATTTGTTGCTTTGTTAATTTCAGCCCCGCGCGCAATTCGGAGAGGCGTTCGAGCCACGGCCCGTCGCCGGCGATTGTGCACTCGAACGGGATGCCGCGGTCGCGCAGTTTGGCGCAGGCACCGAGCAGATGGTGGAAACCCTTGAACTCGATTAGCCGGCCTATGGCGATGATTTTCAGTGGCTCGCCAGCGGGGGCTTCCGGGGCGACCGGGAAACTGGCGGTCTCGATTCCGTTGTAGACGCGGTGGATTTTCTCCTTCGAATCGGGGCACATGTCCTGGAGCAATCGCTTGCTGAAGTCGGACACAGCGATGACGAATTCCGCCTCGCGGCACATCTCAGCAAGAAGCTCCCGGCTACCGAGGTCGACCATGAAATCTTGCGCGTGCGCGGTGAAGGAAAATGGTAGCCCGAGTTTTTTCAGGAACAGGGCGGTGTGCGTGGCGCGGTTGGCAAAGTGGACGTGGACGTGGGAGACGCCACGCGTACGGAACAACCGGCAGAAATACAGCGCGTTACGTGCGCGCAGGTTGGCCTTGTATTCGGTGCCGTAGGCTTTGTCGTGTGCTGCGACGAGTTCGGCGAGCGGTGCCCAACTGCCATCTGCCTCGGCGAATTTCTGCATCGCCTGGAGAACTTTCGCCGGCGGCGGGTAGTGGGCGTTGGCCTTGATATTGGCGAGGCGCTCGTGGCGAAAGCTGTCGGGTGGAGCATTGAGAGAACCGATGCAGAGAGGCACGCCAGCGGCCTCGAGCGCGAGCATCTCAGAGTCGCAGAAGGTTTGCGAGGCGATCGGGTAACGCGAGAATAGGTAGGCGATCTTTGGCTGTGCGGGCATCAGATATCTAGCCGTTTTTCAGACGTGTGTACTCGCTGCGCACAGTGTCCCAAGTGGAGAAGATCTTCGCCTTGAACTCCTCGCCCTCGGTGGAATCTTTATCAGAGATCCCAGCGTAGGTGCCGATGTTCTTAAGTAGGCTGCTCATCATCTCGCCGAGCTCTCGGGTCGCGGGCTCCAGGATCGGCTGGATACGGTTGACCTCTTCATACGCAGCGAGGACGACAGGCCGCTGGGCGCTTCCCTGTTTCTGCATCGCAGCGACCACCGGTCCAGTGGCGTGGTAGAGGGCGGCCAAGGAGCCGTTGCGGGTCAGGTATTCTGGTAGCGATCCTGCACCCACATCGATGAGGAGTTTGGCGGAGGCGTGATCCGGGGTGGCGGCGATAATCTTTGCAAACTCTTCTCTGACGACGCTGAGCTCAATCATCGAATTGATCACCTCACCCTTGGCGACTTCCTGCACCCGCTCGAAGATGCCTTGGCTGGCGGCGAATTTCTCGTCGTTCTCGTTCCGCTCGGCATCGGCGAGTTCCACGGCCTGCTCCAGAGAGCCCACGAGGATGATCTGGAAGCGGAGGAAAGGTTCGATCTCGCCGAGCAGCGCCATGTCCTGTAGCTCCGGGAGGTTGTCGCTCGGCACCAGGATCGTGTCGATGTCGATCGATTTGAAAGACTGCAGGCGCTGGAAGATTTTGTCGGTGGCGATAATACTGCCCTCCGGGTCAAGCATGCCGAACGCGATAGTTCTCGGATCAAGGTCGCGCTCGCGGATGAGGGAGTCGGCGAGGATCGCAGAGGGCAGAATAAGTGCGTTGTCATCGCCGTAGCCTGTGGCGACACTCATGACTAGGACGCCACCACCCTCGGGCCAACCGCCTTCTAGTTCGGTTAGGGCACTGACGATCGAGTCCCGCTGCTGGTTGAGCGGCTGGCTGGTATCGCCGTCCTCATCAGAGAAGACGATGGCTAGCGGCCCGGTGCCACCACCCGTCTTGAGGTCGCCGTTGATATTGATCAGTGTGGCGGTTTTGCCGTCAACGCCGATCGCTGAATACGAGCCCTGCGCGGTGCGGTTAGGGGTCGGCACGAGTGGAACATCGACGGGGTCTGGGGTGGTGCTCGAACCAGAAGCCGGTTCGGGTTTGTCCTTCCTTCGGTCTGGGAAGACAAACTCGGAGCTACCGCTACGGACGATCGGTCCCCAACCGGGGAAGATGGCTTCGGGGAGACGTGTCGGGTAGCGGTTGCTCTCGCCTAGATTCTTGGGATCGAGCTCACGCGCGATGTCGACGAGGCAGAACTGCAACACGTTCTCGTCCTTGCCTTTCTCAGAGGATTCGAGATAGGAGGCGATCTCCCAGAGTGTGGCCGCAACCTCAGCTAAGGTACTGAATTCTGGAACCGCTCCAGGCATCTCTCCTCTGCGCAACTGGCGGTTGGCGTCGATCGCGGCCGGGGACGTCCCGTCAAGCCGGAGGGCGACGGCGAGAGCCTTGGCTCGCAGCCGATGATCGACCTCCTCCGCACCTGGAAAGTTCGAGGCGAGCGCAGCGAGCGCCTTGACCGTGGAAGCCACCTCCTGCTGTTCGAGGAGGAGTGCCTCGCGGGCGAAGAGTTTTCGGTCGAAATTCGGCTCCGAGTAGCGCCCATCTCCTTGGGCGACCGATTCGGGCACCAACGCACTGCTCACGAGACAAAGCGCGAGGCTAGCTAGTAATTGGCGGAGATATGTCTGGCGTTGATGGGGCATCGGCAGGCGCGGCCACTGTAACGTCGGCAGCTGGGATTGGATAGGCGAAATCTTGCTCCTAGGCAGTCGCTGGGCGAGAATGCCGGATGCCAGAGGAAAAACCGCCAGAGAGCGCCAACCAGTCCACCAAGCCATCGATCGAAACGCACGAGGAGGTGATGTTTTTTGACACCGACTGTGGTGGCGTGGTGCACAACATCGCATACTTGCGCTTCATCGAAACGGCGCGCACTCGGCTCGGAGCAAAACTCGGTCTGTCGTTGGCAGAAATGTCAAAAACCAACCTATTTCCCGTGGTTGTGCGGACGGAGATCGACTACCGCAAGCCAGCGAAACTAGGCGACCACCTCACAGTGCGCGGTAGGCTCGAGAAGTTCGACCGCGTGCGCTTCTGGTGTGGCTTTGAGATCGTGCGCGACGCAGACGGGACGCAGCTCATCACCAGCCGCCAGCTGCTCGCCATGGTGCAGATGCCCGCTGGCCGCCCAGTGCGCCTTCCAGATGACTGGAAGCGTTTCAACTGAGAGCTCAATCGGAACCAGATCGACCAGAGACAGATTAATCTTGCATTAGTCCAGGAAATATGTGTTTATATTCGATGCCTCGCCGTCGTTTTATTTTGTCTGCTGTTCGAAGCAGTTCGTATTAACACTGCTTCAGCCGTGTTATGGATCGGAGATTTGTTTTTGAAATTCACGAGCGCAATGTGTTTCGAAAACTCATGCGGCAAGTGGAGGCGTTCTCTGGTGTGCGGGTGTTGACTTGGACGATCTTGTCGAACCATTTTCACGTGCTACTCGAGGTACCGCCTCGGCCTGATATCGAACCCTCGGATGACGAGATTTTGCAGCGATGCCGGGCGCTCTATTCCGCGGATGCGATCATCGCAGTGGAGTGGGAATTTGCGGAGGTTCGGCGGATTGGTGGAGAGGTTCACGCTGCTCTGCGGGAGCGGGTGCTCGACCTGAGCGAATTCATGAAAACCCTGAAGCAGAAGTTTACGACCTGGTTCAACCGCAAGCACGACCGCGTCGGGTGTCTGTGGGAAGCGCGCTTCAAGAGCTTGATCGTTGAGGGTCACTGGAATTCTTTGCTAAAGATCGCAGCCTACATCGATCTGAACCCGGTCAGGGTCGGCCTAGTGGGCGACCCGAAGGACTACCGCTGGTGCGGCTACGGTGAGGCGGTCGCGGGGGATCGGGTGGCGCGCCGTGGGATCTCGGCAGCACTCACGGATCTCAAGGCAGATGCCAACTGGGGAGATGTGAGGCCGCGCTACCGGAAAATTCTATTCGGGGTCGGTGAGAAAAATGCTGACCGCAATGGGTTGTCGCGCAAAGCGGTGGCAAAAGTCTAAAGCGCTGGCGGGAAGCTATTGCTGGCGCAATTGTTGCGCTGCTGGGCGCGCTATTTTAACGACGGTCTAGCGCTTGGCCGAGAGTCGTTCGTCGAGTCGGTGTTCGCGGCTTTGCGAGACGTTTTTGCCGAATCTCGGCAGTCGGGTTCGCGTCCGATGGTCGGGGGACAATGGGGAGAACTCCGCGTCGCACGGCAGCTACGGGTGAAGCCGGTCGATCCCGGCGGAACCTGATCTCCCTCCTTAAATTTTACTGAGCAGAATTAACCCGACGCCAATTCAGTCAGCTCTTCGCTCTTGGAATATGCGGATATCGTCGTCCGTTGCTTCGATCTCATCTTTTCCAGAGGAGAAAATTTCCGGAGATTTACCACCACCGCGCGGTGACCAGTGGTAGCCGTATGGGTTCTGCCAGGGATCAATGATTTCCTGCGTCAGGCAAGGCCGATAGCTGTTGGGAACCCGGCCAACCATTGGGTTTTTGTCAGCG
>JBLHKE010000425.1:0-6856 GCA_047619485.1 Verrucomicrobiales bacterium
CAGATCCGCCCGCTGAATCGTCATTAAATCCATTTAAATCCTCCCCAGCAAACGGATCTGGATCGGAATTCTAAAACGTTTTGCTCGAATCCTCTAAGTCCGACAGGCTCCTAGCAATGCTCGATATTTCTTTGGCGAAGGCCGACGACGAAACTAGAGTGTCGGCATGCATGACGTTTCCGAATTACTCGCCCGCACCCAAGCGATCGAACCCTGGATCATCGAGATCCGACGCCGCCTGCACCAGACCCCTGAGTTGCTCTACGAGCTGCATGAGACGTCCAAGCTCGTCGCAGCGGAGCTCGACCAACTCGGGGTGCGCTACGAAGCTGGTGTCGCGGAGACCGGGATCATCGCCACCATCGGCACCGGGGAATCCCCCTGCATCGCGTTACGTGCCGACATGGATGCCCTACCGATCCAAGAAGAGGCCGACATCGATTTCCGTAGCAAGACTGAAGGCAAGATGCACGCCTGCGGACACGATTGCCACACGGCGATGCTACTCGGTGCGGCGAAACTCCTCAAGGAATCCGAGGCCGAACTCAAAGGCACGGTGAAACTGTTTTTCCAACCCGCCGAGGAGGGCGGCGCGGGAGCCGAAAAGATGTGCCAAGCCGGGGCGATGGAGAATCCAAAGGTCGAGAAAGTGCTCGCGCTGCATGTGTGGCCGATGATCGAGACCGGTAAACTGTCTGGCAAACCGGGACCGTTCCTGGCCGCGACCACTTCGTTCAGAATCACCGTCACCGGCCGTGGCGGACACGCAGCGATGCCACACCTGACGATCGATCCAGTGCCCACCAGCGCGAAGATCGTCCTCGAGGCGCAGACCCTAGTCTCGCGCGAGCAGGATCCGCTCGAGGCCTGCGTGATCAGCTTCACCGGTTTCGATACCGGCGGCTCTGGGTTCAATGTGATCCCGGAGGTGGTTGAGTTGCGCGGCACCATCCGCTCGTTGTCACGCGAGAACAAAGACGCGCTGAAAGTGCGGCTAGCAGAGGTGGCAACCGGCATCGCGGCACTCAACAAATGCACGGCGGAGGTGGAGTTCCCCGCGGTCGATTACCCAGCGACATCGAACGATCCAGCCTTGTGGCAGGAAGTTTTCGACATGGGAAAAAGCATCGTCGGCACAGGAAATTTCCCACTCGGCGAACCGATCATGGGTGGCGAAGATTTCGCCTTCTACGGCGACCATGCGCCGACCTGTTTCGTGCCGGTCGGCATCCGTAACGAGGCCGAGGGATGCACCTACGGACTGCACCACCCGAAGTTCAAAGTCGACGAATCGGCCTTCCACATCGGAGCGGCGATGCACGTCAAATTTGCGCTGCAGAACTTGAGCTAGGACACCTATGAATGTTTTTGCCACCACCACGATCCTGTTATCGCTCTCTCTGTCTCTAGCCTCGGCGCAGCACGCTTGGCAGCAGCCGAAACCCATGTTGCCGCGAGCACAACTCGAGAAAATCACCGGTCCGATCACCAATGCAAAACTCGTCGAGGATCTGAACATCGTGTGGGTTTGGGGATATGATGCGAACCACCGACCTGGTGCGCATGACTACTTGCGCGTTCGCGATCTGATGACGGAGCTGCTGAAGAAAGTCGCGAAAGTCGCGGTCGATACAGCCTATCACTTCCCGAGCAAAGAGCAGTTCGACAAGGCAGATTTGGTGGTGATGTATCTCCATCTACCACAGCTCAGTACGCAGCAGTACTCCGATTTCAAATCCTACATTGCCGGAGGTGGCGGCGTGGTTGCCTTGCACGAAACCGCCATCATGCGCCCGCGCAGCGAAGGGAAGAAGCTGGCTGAATGTCTAGGGATGTCGTGGGACGAAGGCCGCTCCCAGTGGGGTGCAATTTTCGAGGACATATCGATCGAGAACACGCACGAGATCTTCCAAGGTTTTCCAGAAAAATTGCGTATCGTCGACGAGTTCTACTGGCATCTCAACAAGATCGACGGGGTGAGAATTCTGGGAAGGCTGCGCACTGGTCCACCAGGCAGCAGCAAGGCACGGCTCCCCGAAAGTAGGCTCTCGAAAGAGACGTCACCGATGTTCTGGACGCTCGAAAAAGGTAAAGGACGGGTCTTTGGAACAACCACCGGCCACAATACATTCAGCTACTACGACCCGGAGCTACGCATCGTTCTGTTTCGAGCCATGGCCTGGGCGGCGAAGGTAGAGGCAACGCCTTTCATGCCGCTTGTGTTCGATGGGATCACCGATGGGAACGGCATGGTCGGGACGGCCGACATGATGCGAGATTGGAAGGGTAAACTACGCAAGCCGCCGGAAGGTTTATAAGCTGAAGCGGGACGGCTTCACGTTCCCACGTGTGCGTTGGTCGATGGTGACTGACTAACTCCCGACCCCTACTTGTCTACGTTGGCTACGCTGCCTGAGGCTAAGCGATCAGATCCTTCCACACGTGGCCGTGGACATCTGTTAGTCTCAGGTCGCGGCCGCTCCAGCGATAGGTGAGTTTCTCGTGATCGATGCCTAGCTGGTGGAGGACAGTGGCCCAGAGGTCGTAGACGGTGGCGACATTCTCCATCGCCTTGTAGCCGAACTCGTCGGTCGAGCCATAGGCGGTGCCGCCCTTCATGCCGCCGCCGGCCATCCACAAACTGAACCCGAAAGGATCGTGGTCGCGCCCGTTGGATCCTTGGGAGAACGGCGTGCGCCCGAACTCGCCGGTGAACACGATCAGCGTCTCTTCGAGTAGCCCGCGCGCTTTCAGGTCAGCGAGCAGTGCGGCGATTGGACCGTCGACCTGTTCGGCCATCGCGCCGTGTCCTCTTTTGAGATCCCCATGCTGATCCCAGGGGTTACCGCCACCACCGGCGCCGATGCCGACGTTGCAGCACGAGAGTTCGACGAAACGCACACCGCGCTCGACCAGCCGCCGCGCCATGAGGCACTGGCGAGCATACTCAGCCTTGTGTTCATTCTTGCTGTTGACGCCATACATCTCCTTGGTGGCATCGCTCTCATCACTGATGTCGGTGAGTTCCGGCACCGCCTCCTGCATGAGGAAAGCCGTCTCGGCGTTCTTGACGGACGAAATCACCGCGTCTTTTGCAGCGACACGATCGGCGAATCCGCGGTCGAGCTTACCGATAAAATCGAGCGCGCGACGCTGCTCGCTTTTTAGCATAGCGGGGTTGATGTGCGGCACTGCTTGGTCATTCGAGATGTTGAAGATCGAGCCCTGGGTAGTGGCGGGTAGAAAGGCGTTGCCAAACATGCTGACGCCGCCGTGTGGTGTGCTGGCGCGCTTCGATTGCAGCACCACATAGCCAGGCAGGTTCGGATTCTCCGTGCCACAGCCGTAGTTGACCCAGGAACCAGCGCTTGGGTAGCCGAGGAAGGGGAAGCCGCTGTGCATGAAGAAGTTGGCCTGCGCGTGCTCGCTGAACTTGGCGGTCATCGACCGGCAGATGGCGAGGTCGTCGGCACGCTCGGCGATCTCCGGAAACATGTTGGTCAGCTCGAGCCCGGACTCCCCGTAGCGCTTGCTCTCCCACGGCGAGGCCATGATGTTGCCGTTGGCGTCGAACTGGGTGCGCTCGAGCGCGACCGGCATCGGTTTGCCATGAAGTTTCTTCAGCAATGGTTTCGGGTCGAAGGAATCGACATGCGACACCCCGCCGGACATGTAGAGGAGGATGACTGACTTAGCCTTCGCCCCATGGTGGAGTTTGGGCTTCGTCGCCGCGAGGCTGTTGTTGTTGAGCATGCTCGATAGTGCGAGCCCGCTGACGCCCTTAGATGTCAACTTGAAAAACTCGCGTCGGTTGTGGGTGCTAGTAGACATAGATCAGTTCTTTGGAGTTCAAGATAGCGTGCGTGATGCGAAAAAAAGGATCGTCAGCGCCTCTCATTTTGGCGCGGCGGGCGTCGAGAGCTCCCGTGAGCTTGCCAGCCTCTGCGGCGAGCTTGGCGATCTTCTGATCAAGTGCCTGCAGCTTGGATAACTGGGATGGCGGCAGTGCCGCGGCGATCATCTGGTCTGTGACGAACGCCTTGAGCGTGCCAGAAGTCGCGGCGGCCACCTCTTCGGGAGTGAGCGCTCGATCATAGAGTCGCGCTTCGAAAATCTTGCCGGTGAGCGCGCGGCCGGGTGCCGGATTGACACCATGGCGCGTTCCAAAAACGACTTGGGATTTGCCCGCGCCGAATATCATCGGGCTGGTCATGTAGGGTTTACCGTACACTTTGCCATCGCGGTAGGCGGTGACGGTACCATCGTCCCGGTAAGTGAAGACGATCCGCACCGGGCGCTGGTGGGCGTCCTTCTCCTGTGGTGCTTGGAAAGGGCGCGTACGGTGGTGGAAGTTGCTACCGGATAGCCAGGTCTTTGGCTCTAATTCGGCGTAGACAATGCCGTCGAAAATTCCGCCGTCGTGTGTCTGAACGGTCATCGCGCCGCCTTTGCTCTGCCCGATCGGGTCGAGTTGTACCAGGACTTCGAGCGACTTCGACCCAAGTTTTCCCGCAAACGCTGCGGTCATCACCATGCCACCATCCAACACCAAGGCACCACCCTCGATCTTAGCTTTGCCTTTGAGCTGGCCGTGCATCCCGCCGACGAGATCTTTCGCATCCCCTTCGAAATCCCAGCGGCCAATCGGTCGGAGATCGACCGCCGCCTTAGTGCCCACATTTTTCTGATCGACTTGAACTTGCAGGCTGGCACGCACTGGGGCGACGACGCCACCGCGTTCCTGCCTCAATGTGGCGAGCTGTTGGTTAAACTGCTCGCGTTTGGCCGCTAGCTCGGCGCTGTCGTCTTCCACCTTCCCCGAGAGGTAGCTGAGACAGGCGGCGAGTTCTTCATCGGTCGCACCGCGAGCATAGGCCTGTTGGAAAATCGTCTCTACACGCTGCGCGTCGGTCTCCAGTTCGCGCATTCCGCGGACGCGCCGGCTCCACTCGCTGGCGGACTGCTTGGTGATCTCGCCGTTCATCAGGGTGAGCGCCTGCGCCGGGACGTTGGTCAAGTTGCGCACGCCGACCGTACTGGTCGGGATCGGGTAGTTGAAGATCTTCAGGAACGGGTTGAGCGCGTTGCGCTTCGCGCGGATGTAGATGGCGCGCTCACCGATGTCGTTGCGGGCGACGAAACGGACGATGTCTAGGATCGCCTCGGCATCGAGCCGGCGCGGCGTGAAGTAGGCGAGCTGAAGGTTGGCGGGATCGCGTTCGGCACTGGCGGGCGGGGCGCTGCTGGCTGAACGGAAGGTGCGGCTCATGACGAACTGCTTGACCAGGTGCTTCATCGACCAACCGTTCTCGCGCAGTTCAATCGCGAGGTGATCGAGTAGCTCGGGGTGTGTCGGTTGTTTGCCGAGCCGGCCGAAGTTGTCCGCCGAGGCGACGAGCCCGCTGCCGAAAGTGTGGTGCCAAAGGCGGTTGGCGATGACACGCAGCGTCAGCGTGTTGCGCTCGGCCAACATGTCCTCGGCGAGCTGTCGGCGTCCGCTGCCAGACTTGTAGGGCTCGCCCGGGAACGCTTCCAAGAACCCACGCTCGACGGGTTCCTTCTCTTTCTTATAGTCGCCGCGATCGAGCAATGGCTGGTCCCATGCCTGGGCATCGACGACACCGACCGAGCGAGCCGGCTTACGAATCTCTGCTTCGAGTTTGCGATAGGTTCTGATGCCCACTCTGAGATCAGCTGGTAGCTTGGCCACTTCGTTCGAGAGGAGGTTGCGGCTGACAAAGGCGTTGAGCAACTGTGCCTGCACATCGCTAGGCGTATTGTTTGTCCACGCGGTGAGGGCGGCACGCAATGAATCGCGGTAGTGATCGAGCAAGGCCTGACGATCAGTGATTGCGTCGAGCTCGCCAGCAAGGGCGACGATCGGTGCGCCAAGTTCGCGCATCGAATCGCTTCCGGCGTAGACTTCGAACACGCCGAACCACGAACGCTCTGGTCCGCCCTCGCCTCTGAAAGTGCTGTCGGCGCCGGTGTTGATCTGGTAGTAACCCTTCTCGCCGTTCCAATATTTGTACTTGTTGAGGTTCACCCAGCCGGGTTGCGGTTTCAGCTCGGGTGCGGGATGCAGGCCGCCGTGGCTGAGCGGGTAGCTGCGCACGGTGAAGCGAGCGATCGAGCCGGAGCCCATTGCGCGGATGGAATTACGTTCGCCTTTGGCGAGGTGGAAAACCGAATTAAGAAAGCCATTGTGCTTGTCGGAGATGAGGTGTGAGTAAATGCCAGCCGGGTAGATACCAGTGAAGGCACTTTGACCGCTGCCAGCGAGCGCGAATGAGCCAGCTGGGCTGACTTGATCACTGAGCCCGTTGCCACTTTTGAACCACTGGTCGTAGCCCGCCTGGTCGCGCAGATCGGCGTAGAAGGTGGCATTCGCTTTGGCTTTTTCGTTTTGGGCGATTCCATCTTCGCGGCGCTGGCGCATCGACTTCAGCTGCTCGGCGACATCCCCGGGCTTCGCGCCTTTGAGTTTTGCCCAAGCACCGAGCGGGTCGGTGTCTGGGATTTTGTCGAGCTTGGCCTTCTCCAGCCCCGCGATGGCGACATCGATCTGAGACAACCAATGGGCGCCAAATTGTTTACGCAGCTGCTGTTTGAGCTTGGTGAGTTCTTTTTTATGCAGATCCTGCAACTCCGGCGAGTCGATGTTGATAATCGCCGGCCGACTGCTGATCATGATGCCGTAGAACTTGTAGAAATCCTCCTGGCTAATCGGGTCGAACTTGTGGTTGTGACAGCGCGCACATGAGACGGTGACGCCGAGGATCGATTTGGAAATTACATCGACTTGGTTGTCGGTGAAGGTGATCTGCTCGTCGTAGGCGTTGGTAACGCCGAAACC
>JBLHKE010000426.1:0-6851 GCA_047619485.1 Verrucomicrobiales bacterium
AGCAGATCGCTAGGGGGCTGGAGACGGCGGAGCTAACTGGGGGACGTCTGCAGTTGAAACGTGTCTGTGGGATCGACTTCATCGACGACAGCTACAATGCGAATCCCGATTCGGTCCGCGCCGCCCTACAAACCCTCGTTGGGTTGGAGTGTGAGGGTAAGCGCTTCGCGCTGCTCGGCGGGATGGCCGAGCTGGGGGAGGCGGCCGAGGAGGAGCACCGCAAGATAGGCAAGGAGGCGGCAGCTGCCGGTGTCGATTACATTCTTAGCGTCGGCGAGATGGCCGTCGCGATCACCGAGGGGCTGAGCGTCGATGGAGGAGGCGCCGCCAAACATTTTGATAACCCGGAGGCCTGTGCCGCGTTCCTTAAGGAGCACGTGAATACAGGCGATCTCGTGCTGGTGAAGGGCTCGCGCTCGGCATCGATGGAGCGCGTCCTAACCGAATACGAAAAACTTTCTAATGCTTAGCTGGCTCAACGACATCCTCAAACCCGATACAGTTCCCGGTGAGACCGAGGTGCTGATCAACCTACTGCGCTACATCACGTTCCGGGCGGGAGTTGCCTGCCTGTTAGCCTTCTCGCTCAGCTTGCTCTGCGGTCGCTGGGTGATCCGCAAGCTCATCTCGCTCAAAATCGGCCAGCCGCTGCGCACCGCAGACGAGGTACACAAGCTTGCAGAATTGCATGGCAGTAAGGCTGGGACGCCAACGATGGGTGGTGTTCTGATCATCGGCACGGTGCTCTTTAGCGTGCTGTTGCTATCGCCGCTCGACAATCCTTTGATCCTCTCAGTGATCTTCGCGATGGTCGGGCTCGGCTGCCTCGGTTTTGTCGATGATTACTTGAAGGTCACGAAAAAAACTTCGGATGGAGTGCGCGGGAAAGTGAAGCTGATTACCCAGGCGGGGGTCGCGCTCGCGATCGGTTGCTACCTTCTCAATCACCCGGAGACCTCGAGCTACATCCGCGAGCTACATGTCCCATTCAAGAAAGGCCCGCTCGTCGAGGACATGGGCTGGTGGTGTCTGCCCTTCTTTGCGCTCGTCATCGTCGGATCTTCCAATGCGGTGAACCTGACCGACGGGCTCGACGGCCTGGCGATCGGTTGCACGATCACTGCTGCGACCGCCTATGCAATTTTCTCTTATCTCGTCGGCCACCAGTGGCTCGGTGAGAAATACCTCTTCTTGCCATACAGCAAATTCTCCAGCGAGCTCGCGGTGATCTGTCTTGCAATGGTCGGGGCGGGGCTCGGGTTCCTCTGGTTTAATTGTCACCCGGCGAAAGTTTTCATGGGGGATACTGGATCGCTCGCCCTCGGAGGAGCGCTCGGTACGATTGCGATTTGCTGCAAGCACGAGGCCGTGCTGATCATCGTTGGCGGCGTGTTTGTGATGGAGGCTGGCTCGGTGATTCTACAGGTTGGAAGCTTCAAACTTCGCAAGAAACGCATCTTCCGTATGTCGCCGATCCACCACCACTTCGAGTTGAAGGGGTGGCATGAAAACCAGGTCATCATCCGCTTTTGGACACTCTCGATCATCTTTGCGTTGGTCGGTCTAGCAACGTTGAAGCTCAGATAGTTAGAATGAATTTAACCGGACAGAAAATCGCCATCCTCGGATGCGGCCGCAGTGGCGCGGGCGCCGCGGGATTGGCGTGTCGAGAAGGGGCGGTGGTGTCTGTTTTTGATAGTGGCGAGAAGGCGTCCTTCGCGATGGATGGAGTTCAGACCTATCTCGGGGCGGATGCGGCAACCGCAGAAATCGATTACGACTTGGCGGTGATTAGCCCGGGTATCGATTTGGCCTCTGACCTCGCGCGTAGGTTCACCGGGCATGCAGTGCCTATTATTGGAGAGTTGGAGTTCGCCTACCGATTGGCTGGTGAGATTCCAATCGTGGGAATCACGGGGACCAACGGCAAGACGACGACTACGGAGTTGGTCGAGACGATCCTGAGCAAGTGTGGGCAGCGCTCGGTTGCGGCGGGCAACTACGGCGTGCCGCTATCGGAAGTGCTGACGAGCGGGGAGGCGTATGACGTGTTCACGATCGAGATCAGTTCCTTCCAGTTGGAGGCGATCGAGGCGTTTCGCTGCGAGATCGCCGTGTGGTTGAATTTCGCGCCTGACCACCTGGATCGGTATCCTGGTGTTGAAGAATACCGCGCTGCCAAGCTGCGGCTTTTTGAAAATCAAACGGCTGCTGACTGGGCGATCCTCGAGGCCCGCGAGTCGTTCGAGCCAGGGACTATCAAATCGCAGACGCTCACCTTCAGCGCCCACACTGACAGTGCGGACTACACGCTCCGGGGTGGTGTGGAGATCGTCTGCCCGGGTGGGGACATGGTCGACATGCGCGGGTTGAAGCTGCGCGGTATGCACAATGCGGAGAACCTCATGGCGGCGCTCGCGGTCGGGCACATTCGCGGGTTGGAGACGGCAGAGATGGTCGCTGCTGTGGCCGAATACACGCCGCCGCGCCACCGCTGTGAGTTGGTGCGAAACCTTGAGGGTGTCGACTTTATAAATGATTCTAAAGCTACCAACCTACATGCGCTCGAGAGTTCTCTTGTGGCGCAGGGTGGCGTCCCACTCGTGTTGATCGCGGGTGGGAAAGAGAAAGGACTTCCCTTCCAAAGGCTACGGAAGGTCGTTGCGCAGTGCGCAACAAACGTCGTGCTCATTGGCGAGATCCGGGAACGGGTCTCTGCCGAGTGGGGAGATGAGATACCGTGCAAGGTCGCCGACTCCGTTGAGGAGGCCGTTGCCCTTTCCCGAGATCTCGCAGAGGTCGGCGGTGCCGTCCTCTTCTCACCGGGCACCTCGTCATTTGATATGTTCTCCGGTTATGCTGAGCGCGGCGACGCGTTCTGCCGTGCGGTGAACGAACTTACCTAACCAAACGCTAAGAAAGCACAAGATAATGAGTAACAAGAAAAGAGTAAACAGAAAGCGGCGTCGTAGCCCTTGGTATAAGATGTTCGGCAAGACCGAGACCCGCCTCTCGGCGCGTGTCACGAGTGAGGATGACTGGCAGACTGACGTGCCGAACATCCGCCTGTCGCGGGCGTTTGTCATCGTCATCCTGATGCACCTAGTCGCCGGTGGAGCGCTGATCGCGTTCTCCCTGAACTCGAACGATGCGAAAGCGCTGGCGGGCGAGAGCAAGGTCGAGCAGAAGAACGCCGCCATCACCACCGTCGCGAAAACCGAGGAGAAGGCCGAGGCCAAACCTTTCAGCACGAATACCCTCAAGGAGGATGACCGGCTCGACGACATGCGCCGCCACATCGTCCACTCGGGTGACAGCGTCGCGAAGATCGCCATGCAGTATGGCGTGTCTTCGGAAGAAATCCACGCGGTGAATCCCATCGACGAACTCTACCAGCTCTACCAGGGTCGCGTCTTGCGGATCCCGGTGAGCGCGAGCCATCCGGTAGACCTGAACCGACGCATGGCAGACGCGCCGAAGACCAACACCAACGGCAGCAATTTCGTGAATGTTGAACAGTCCCGCACGTTGCCGGCGGTGTCCCGCAACGATACGGCTGCTGCGATCGAGACGATCGAGACGATCGAGACGATCGAGACGATCGAGATGAAGGCTGCAGACGTTCACGTCCCGGTCGAGCAATCGCTGCTCCCAGATCCAGTCGAGGAGACGTCGCTCCCCGTCGTCGTCGAAGAAGCCCCGCGCGCCACGCGCGTGGTGGAAGATCCGTCGATCGTGCTCCCGCACGAGCAGGTGGATCCATACGTAGCCCCAGTGGTCGAGAAGAAGCCGGTCGCTCCTGCTAGTAGCGCCAAGACCTACCAGGTGGTAAAGGGCGACAACGCATTCCGTATTTCGAAGCGTTTCGGCGTCCGCTACCAGCAATTGCTCAGCCACAACGGCATCACCGACCCTAGCAAACTGCAGATCGGCCAGGTGCTGCGCATCCCTAGTCAGTAGCCCTTAGCGGAAATTAGAATATGGCAGAAAAAAGTGCACACGTCCTAGTACTGGCCGTCGTCGGCCTGATCTCGCTGGGGATGGTCATGTTGCTGAGTACGAGCTCATTCGTTACCGACCGTGCGGACGTCTTCTACGACGTGCGCCGGCAGGTGGCGTGGCTCTTGATCGGCGTGTCTGCGTGTGTGCTGATGGCGTCGGTCGACTACCACTGGTGGGGAAGAACAGCCTGGTGGTGGTTCGCTGGTGCCTGCCTACTGCTCGGCCTCTGCTATGTGCCGGGGATCGGTATGCGCGTCAACGGCTCCGCCCGCTGGATCGGCGGCAAGTCGTTCGGGCTCCCGGGGATGACAGTGCAGCCATCCGAGTTTGCCAAACTAGCCGTGCTGTTCCTCCTTGCTCGTTGGTTGACCGTTCATAAGGCGGAGTCGTCGACCTTCCTGCGCGGTTTCCTCTACCCGTTGCTGCTTGCTGGAATTCCGATCGGACTGATCGCCTTCGAGATCGATATCGGCACGGCTGCCCTCATCTCGACGATGGCCGTGGCGGTCGTGTTCATTGCTGGAGCGCGTATTAAATTCATCGCGGCCGCAGCTTTGACGACTCTCGGGGCGGTCGGGTTGGCGATCTATCACCACCCCAACCGGCTCGAGCGATTCATCGCGTTCATGGATTTGGAGAAGCACAAACTAGGCCTCGGCCAGCAGCAGTTTCGAGCTCAGCTAGCGTTTGGAGAAGGCGGGCTCTGGGGGATGGGGATCGGCGAGGGGCGTGAGAAATTGATGTACATGTCCTACGCGCACACGGATTTTATCTTTCCGATGGTCGGGGAGGAGCTCGGCCTCGTCGGCAGCATGGCGGTGGTGTTCACCTATGTGCTGATTGCCGTGTTTGGCATCCTCATCGCAACCCAGGCACCGGATCGTTTTGGTAAACTGTTAGGATTCGGTGTCGTCGGGATGATCTGCCTACAGGCGGCCATCAACATCGGGGTGACCACCGCGGTGCTACCGAACAAGGGTCTGCCGCTGCCCTTCGTTAGCTACGGCGGTTCGAATTTGCTCGTCTGCCTAATCGGTGTTGGGCTGCTGCTCAACATTTACCGGCAGGGGCAGGAGCCCTCGGAGGAGGCCTATCCACGTATCCTTAAACGGAAAATAACCCCCCGCGTCTGAGCAAATGCGCCCTAGTATTATGCCACTCAAAATCGTAATCGCCTGCGGGGGCACCGGCGGCCATCTCTTCCCGGGGATCGCTGTCGCGCAAGCACTCCGGGCGCGCGGCCACGAGTCGGTGTTACTCATTTCCGAGAAGGAGATCGATGCCCTCGCGTCGCAGGGGTACTCGGAACTGGAGTTTCGAAAAGTCCCCGCCATCGGGCTGCCGAAACTGGTCTCGCCAGCAGCGGTGAAGTTTGGCTTCAAACTCATCAGCACCTACCGGCGCTGTGCGAAGATCATCAAGAGCTTTGAGGCGGACGCGGTTCTCGGTATGGGCGGTTTCACGTCGATGCCGCCAATCATGGCGGGGCGTCGGCGCAAGGCGAAGACGTTCATCCACGAGTCCAATGCGATTCCGGGCAAAGCGAACAAGCTCACGGCGAGGTGGGTGGATACGGTGTTGCTCGGACTTGACGAATGTGCGCAGCATTTTCCGGGGCGCGAGACCCGGACGGTCGGCACTCCATTGCGCGAAGCGATGACGAATCCGGTCGATAGGGCGGAGGCCTTGGAGTTTTTCGGTTTCGAGGGCGACACAAAGAAAACGCTTTTCATCATGGGCGGGAGCCAGGGGGCGCGGGGCGTGAACCGTGGGGTGGCAGATGCTTTGTCGGAGTTCGATCCAGACGGCGTGCGCATCATCCACATCACCGGCAAGAGCGAGTTCGAGAGCGTGACCGCGGCGCTAGGTAAGAGTGGCATCGAGCACTACGTGTCGCCGTTTTGCCAGCGGATGGAACTGGCATATGAACTCGCCGACCTGGCGATCGCGCGTTCAGGCGCATCGAGTCTTACGGAGCTTGCTGCTTTCGGGGTGCCTTCGATTCTCATCCCATACCCGTACGCTGCGGAGGATCACCAGACCCGCAACGCCGAGGTGTTCTCGAAGCGCAAGGCTGCGATCTTGATGAGGGAGGATGAACTCAGCCGACGCTGCCTCGGCAAGGTGGTGAATGATCTTTTTATGGATGCCCAAACCCTCGGAAAGATAGGCAATTCAATGGCGGCGCTGGCGGTGCTCGATGCCGCTGAGAATATTTGTGACATGATCGAAGAATCGTGTAGGTAATCGCATGATTGAGACCTGGACAGAGCCGTTGATGGCGGGTGCAACCAAGCCACTAAGGATTCACCTGATCGGCGTGGCCGGATCGGGGATGAGCGGGCTGGCCTCGCTGTTCCTCGGGCTTGGCCACCAGGTCAGCGGATCGGATCGTGTCTCGAACGCAGAGACCGAGCGGCTCCAGCGCGTAGGGCTTTCATTCAGCTCGCCGCATTCGGCCGAGGTGGTCCGTGATGCCGAGTTGGTAATCTACTCCTCCGCGATCAAGGCTGGCAACGCTGCCTACGATGAGGCGAAGAAACTTGGAATCAGCATGTTACTGCGCGCCGGCGCCTTGGCTGCCATTCTGAATTCACAGCGGGGCATCGTCGTCGCGGGCACTCATGGCAAGACGACGACCTCGTCGCTTGTCACCCACATCCTCCGCGCCGGAAAGTTGAAGCCGTCCCACTACGTCGGCGCCGAGATCCCTGTGCTCGGAACCAACGCGCACTGGAGTGAGGATAGCGACCTGATGGTCGCCGAGGGAGACGAGAGCGATGGGACGCTAGTAAATTACACTCCGGCATTCGCGATTTTGCTCAACGTCGAGGCCGAGCACCTCGATC
>JBLHKE010000427.1:0-6833 GCA_047619485.1 Verrucomicrobiales bacterium
CCGGTTAAAGGGCGAGGATCCGGCGCGGATCGGTCAATTCGTCGGTCGACTCCTGGCTGGGATTCCCCTGATCGATGCCCTTGCGGTTTCTTCGATCGAACCGTGGCTAGGCGTGGCCATCCTGTTCACCTTGCCGCTCTCGATGGGCTTGCAACGACTGGTTGCAGCGACTTGATTTAGATCCGTATTGCCCTACTGAAAGCATCTGCCGATGATCGAACGCCCCATCCAACTCGAATACAATCACCGAATCCTGTTCACGCAGGGGGCGTTCGAGTTGGAAAATTTGACGATGGTCGACTTGCTTGTCAGTGGTGATCGTGTCCCCCGGATACTCGTTGCTGTTGATGCCGGGGTCGCGGGTGGCAATCCGGAATTGCTCGATCAGATCCGGGTGTATTTTGCTGAGAACTCGGAGCGGTTGGAGTTGGCGGGCGACCCCTTGGTGATCGAGGGGGGGGAGCCTTGCAAAAACGACTGGGGGCGAGTGCCGGCCATCTGGTCGGAGATCAACGATCGCGAGCTGGACCGGCATTCCTACGTGATCGCGATCGGCGGTGGCGCGTTTCTTGATCTGTTAGGGTTTGCCAGTGCGACGGCGCATCGCGGCATCCGGCATGTGCGTATGCCGACCACGACGCTGAGCCAGGGCGACGGTGGCGTCGGGGTGAAGAACGGTGTGAACTTTTTCGGGAAGAAAAACTGGGTAGGCACATTCTCGGTGCCGCACGCAGTGGTGAACGATCTCGTCTTCTTGAAGACCTTGCCGGAGCGGGAGCGACGTGCGGGGGTGATCGAGGCAATCAAGGTCGCGCTTATCCGGGATGTCGATTTTTTCAACGCGATGGAGGAGGGGAGGGCAGACCTGGGGGCGCTCGAAGCGTCCGCACTCGAGATGGTCATCCGCCGGAGTGCCGCGCTGCACGTCGAGCACATCGCCACCGGGGGCGATCCGTTTGAGCTGGGCTCGGCGCGGCCTCTCGATTTCGGTCATTGGGCCGCTCACAAGCTCGAGCAGATTTCCGATTTTGCGATTGGCCACGGCGAGGCGGTCGCCATTGGGATTGCGATCGATCTCCTGTATGCGGTCGAAGCCGATCTGCTGAGCGCGGAGGACTGCGCGCGGATTTTAGACCTGATCGAGGGGGTTGGCTTCAAGCTGTTCTCCCCGCACCTGATGACTCGGAACGGGGATGGCGAGTTGTTCATCCTGCGTGGGCTCGAGGAGTTTCGGGAGCATCTCGGGGGGGAACTGACCATCACGCTTGTCACTGCCCCAGGCGAGAGCATCGAGGTGCATGAGATGGATGCTGCCAAAGTGGTCGTGGCGCTGGAGCGCCTGCAGGAGCGTGCGCTCGTAAGCGGGTAGGCCAAGCTGCGGGGATGCGTGGAATGGATTGCGCTTCTTGAGAAATCGGTAAAGATGGCTGTATGCCAACTCTCGCGATAGCTGTCGGTGCGCTAATCCTCTACTTGATCGCCTACCACACCTACGGGCGGTTCCTCGCCCGGAAGATCTTTAAACTCGATCCCGATGCGGTCGTTCCGAGCGTGGAGTTGCGGGACGACATCGATTATGTCCCGACGAAAAAATCGATTATCTTCGGGCACCACTTTACTTCGATCGCTGGAACCGGGCCGATCGTCGGTCCGGCGCTCGCGGTTATCTGGGGCTGGCTTCCCGCTTTGTTGTGGGTGTTGTTCGGATCGATCCTCATCGGTGCAGTGCATGATTTCGGCTCGCTGGTCGTCTCGATGCGCAACCGTGGGCAAACCGTGGGGGATATCGCAGGACGGGTGCTCGCTCCGAGGACCCGGATCCTGTTCCTGTCGGTGTTGTTCATGGCCCTGACGATCGTCCTTGCGATTTTTGGTCTGGTGATCGCCGCGGTATTCAAAATGTACCCGGCGTCGATCTTTCCCTGCATGGTGCAAATCCCGATCGCCGTGGCGATTGGTTTCCTGATCCACAGGCAGGGGAAGAGCATCCTGATCCCTGCGGCTCTCGCTCTGCTGGTGATGTATTTGAGCGTGCTCTACGGCAACAGCGGGGCGCTCGGAAAGTTTAACAACACTCTGAAGGAATGGCCAACCTTGACTTGGGTGATCGTCCTGCTGGCGTATTCCTATGTAGCCTCGGTGCTACCGGTGTGGTCGCTGCTGCAGCCGCGCGATTTTATCAACAGCCTGCAACTCCTCAGTGCGATCGGCCTGGTGGTGGTTGGTCTGATTTTTGCTGGAATTTTTGGGGGCGCGCCGATTGTAGACGGGGGCGCGCGCCAGGATTTGGAGATCGTTGCGCCGGCCGTCCGGACAGGCGTGGAGGGCGCGCCATGGATGTTCCCTTTCCTTTTTGTAACGATCGCGTGTGGTGCTGTCAGCGGTTTCCATTGCCTCGTGTCGAGCGGGACTTCATCGAAGCAGTTGAGCTGTGAATCGGACGCCCAGTTCGTCGGTTACGGTTCGATGCTGACCGAGGGCTTCCTTGCGACGATCGTGATCCTAGCGTGCGTGTCCGGGCTCGGTCTCGGCGTGACAGGTGCTGCGGGAGAAATTCTGACCGGGGAGGCCGCCTATGCGGCGCGCTACGCTACTTGGGACTCGGCGAGCGGATTGGGGGCGAAGGTAGGGGCTTTCGTCGAGGGGGCTGCGAATTTTTTGATCGCGCTAGGCCTGGACAGAGGTTTTGCAATTGCGCTGATGGGAGTGTTCGTTGCGTCGTTTGCTGCGACGACCCTCGACACCGCGTGCCGCTTGCAGCGCTATGTCGTGCAAGAGCTTGCTGGGACGATCCTCCGCGGGAAGAGCGCCGGTGCGCAGACGATCCGCCTTGGGGCCAACCCCTTGAGCTGGCTCGTCAACAAACACGGTGCAACCATCTTCGCGGTTAGCCTTGCGTTTCTTGTCGCCTACATCCCAGCTCCCGGGAAAGTCCCTGGCACCGGCGGCTTGAACCTGTGGCCGCTCTTCGGGGCGACCAACCAGTTGCTGGGTGGGCTGGCGTTTCTCGTCATCGTTTTCTGGATGTGGCGGCGGAACCTACCTGTCTGGTTCGTAGCTGTCCCTGCCTGTTTCATGCTGATCTTACCGGGCTTAGCGATGAGTATCGAACTCTTCCGTGAGGGTGGTTGGCTTGCGCAGGGCAACCTGCTGCTGGTCGGAATTGGCCTGGCGACTTTGGTGCTGGAAATCTGGATGATAGCCGAGGCGCTGATCGCGTGGCCGAAGGCGAAGGGGGTAATCGAAACGGCTCTACCTCCACTTCGCCCAAATCCTAGAGATGCAGATGGCGGGCGTTCTTGCTAGGCATTAGTAGGTAAGTTTATATGATGGAATTCTGGCAGATTTATTGGGATCAGATCTTCGTGGCGGCACTGGTTGTCGTCGTGTTCATCGCCTTCGTGAAGGAATGGGTAGGCCCTGACCTGGTGGCGATGTCGGCCTTCGTACTGGTGATGCTGATGGGCATCGTCGACGTCGATACGGCCATGACGCAGGTGTTCACCAACTCAGCGCCGATCGTCATCGCCTGCATGTTCATCCTGAGCGCCTCTCTGGAAAGGACGGGGCTGATCGAGGCGATGGGCAATTGGTTTGAAAAAATTGCGGGGCGCGAAGAGCGGCGAATCCTGATCGTGATGATGATTGTCGTCGCTCCACTTTCTGCGTTCATCAACAACACCCCCGTGGTGGTCGTGTTCCTGCCAATCGTGCTCGGGCTAGCGCGCAAGTATGACTTGGTGGCATCGAGGTTCCTGATCCCGCTGTCATACGCGGCGATCGTCGGCGGGACCTGCACGATTGTCGGCACGTCGACGAACCTCATCGCCGCTGGTATTTTCGAGGAGAGCTTGGAGCAGGCGGCGCCATTTGGCATGTTTGAACCAGCCAAGCTCGGCCTGATTTTCGCTGTGATTACGTTCTTTTATATTCTGATCTTCAGCCGCAAGTTGTTGCCGGATCGGGTGACCCTGTCGACGCTCTTCGAGGCCGAGGCTGGTAAGGAATTCCTCACTCAGGCGTTGGTTAGCAAAGATTCACCGATGGTCGGCAAGAGAGTCACCGACACCAAGCTGGCGAAACTGCGCGAACTGCGTGTGATCGAGGTCTCGCGCAAGGGGGAGCGGGTGCGGGTGCCGCTCAACGAGATCGTGTTGCGGGCGGGCGACCAGTTGCTGATCAAGAGCCGTATCGAAGGGGTGATGGATGTCGAGGACACGGAGGGGATCGAGATCGGACAGGGGCTCGATAGTCTGCGCACCGACTCCGCCATTCTGATGGAGGGCATCGTTGGACCGGGCTCGACCCTAGCTGGCAAGAGCCTGAAGGAGCTGAATTTCCGTCAGCGCTTCAGCGTGATCATCTTGGCTGTGCACCGCCGGGGCGTAAACCTGCGCGAACGTTTCGAAGACGTGAAACTCGAATTCGGAGACACGATCCTCGTCGAGGGAGCGGCGGAGCGGATGAAGGAACTCTTTGCCGAGAAAGATTTCGTCAACCTCAGCAAGCCGAAGCAGCGGCCACTGCGTCGCAACAAAGCACCGATCGCAGCGCTCGCGCTGATCGCTTTCCTGATCGTTGGCAGCCTTAAGAACGGGGCGGGACAAGAGCTGGTTCCACGCGTCGTGCTCGCACTGGCGGCGGTTCTGATCGTGCTGCTGTGCCGTTGCATCGGGCGCACCGAAGCCTACGCAGCGGTCGAGTGGAAACTGATCTTTATGATTTTCGGAATGCTGGGCCTTGGTTACGCGCTGGGCGAAACTGGTGCCGCGGAGACTTTTGCCAACTGGGCGGTTGGGATGTTCGGCAAGTTCGGTGCATGGGCCGTGCTAGCAGTGATCTACTTGCTCGCGGCCTTGCTTACAGAATTGATCAGCAACAGTGCGGTCGCAGCTTTGATGACCCCGATCGCGATCAGTGTGGCCTTGTCGTTGAACGTTGATCCGCGGCCGTTGGTGGTGGCGGTGATGTTTGGTGCCAGCGCGAGTTTTTCGACCCCGATCGGCTACCAGACCAACACTTACGTGTATGGTGCCGGTGGCTATCAGTTCACCGATTTTGCCCGGATTGGTATCCCGCTGGCGGTGCTACTTTGGATCGTCGCCTCGCTTTTGATCCCGCTAATCTGGCCTTTTTAAGCACCTTTTAGCTTAACTTGCCCTCTTGAATTTAGGTTGCGTGGGGAAATAATTGGGCGTAGGAATTCGCTCCTTTTCGGGGTCGCTTGTTTTGACGGCAGCTCCGATACCCCCAAAGAATTGTAATTCACTATAAATTAGAGGTTTAGCTATGGCTAAGAAGAAAGTTGCAAAGAAAAAGACTCCTGCCAAAAAGGTAGCCAAGAAAAAGACTCCTGCCAAAAAGGTAGCCAAGAAAAAGGTAGCCAAGAAAAAGGTAGCCAAGAAAAAGGTGCCTGCCAAGAAGTCGGCAGCGGCTAAGAAGGCTCCGGTTAAGAAAAAGGCGGCCAAAAAGGTAGTCAAGAC
Organism: Verrucomicrobiales bacterium; assembly: GCA_047619485.1. Classification (GTDB taxonomy): domain Bacteria; phylum Verrucomicrobiota; class Verrucomicrobiia; order Verrucomicrobiales; family DEV007; genus JBLHKE01. The sequence goes on from JBLHKE010000427.1 coordinate 5,484, forward strand.
CAAGGCTCTTGCGAAGAAAGTTGCCAAAAAATCGGCTCCTGCTAAGGAAACTGCTCCGGCCAAGAAGGTGGGCAAGGTGAAGAAATCCTCGGTTGGTGCGACTGCGGGTGTTTCGAACGGCAACAAGCCGGTGATAGCAGCGCCGGTGAAACTGACTGCGTTCGCCAAGGCTCAGAAGCAGCGCCTGCTGGATCTTCGCGACTTGCTGGTCGACGTGATGGCCGGAGTTGCTCAAGACAATTTGCGCGGCAGCGACGGTGGAGATACGGCTTCAGCTTTCGGTATGCACCAGGCGGATGCCGGTTCCGATGCCTATGATCGCGATTTCGCGCTGAATATGCTCTCGCAGGAGCAGGACGCGCTCTACGAAATCGATGAGGCGCTGGAGCGAGTCAAACTAGGAACCTACGGAATCTGCGAGATTTCTGGGAAGAAAATCATGAAGGAACGACTTGAGGCGATCCCGTTTACTCGTTTTACCGTCGAATGCCAAGCTCAATTGGAGCGGGAGCACGGTGGCAAAGGCTTGCGTCGCCCTGTGCGCCCTCAACTATTTGACTCAGAATCAGGAGTTGATTCTGACGGCGAGTAAGTTTAGGATCGCCATCCGCCGGACTAATCTGGCCAATTTTTCGAATCATACCATACAACAAGAGTCATGCCGCGAGACATCATCATCCTTGAATGCACCGAAGCCCGAGCCGAAGGCAAGCCGCCATCGCGCTACATTTCGACCCGTAATAAGAAGAGCCTTAATACGCCAGGCCGCCTCGAGAAGGTGAAATTTAACAAGTTCCTGCGCCGCCGCACTCTCCACCGCGAAATCCGCTAGTCCCTACACACACATTTTTTAAGAAGCCATCATGGAACCGAAAACCGAAGAACGCGCAGCTAATTTCCGCCGTAGTAACCGCCGCATGCCGCGCCGTCGTCTAGACGTGCCGGTCGAGAAGATCGATTACAAGAACCCAGAGCTGCTGGGATTGTTCACGAGTGAGACTGGCAAGATCCTGCCGCGTCGTGTGACTGGCGTTTCCGCCAAAATCCACCGCAAGATCACCCGTGAGATCAAGCGCTCCCGCGCCGTGAACCTGATGCGCTAGCGCTGATCTCGACTTAGAACTTTCGAGCCAGGTGCCAGCGTCAGCTGGTACCTGGCTTTTTTTTTCCCCGAATCCATGTCAGAGCTGAAAGACACGCAGAACGAATTGGACGAACGCCACATCGCGATCGATCGCGTCGGCGTGAAAGCCTTGCGCTACCCGGTCGAAATCAAAGACAAGGAGAGCCGCAAGCAGAGCACGGTGGCGATGGTATCGTTGGCGGTCGATCTTCCCCACCATTACAAGG
>JBLHKE010000428.1:0-6830 GCA_047619485.1 Verrucomicrobiales bacterium
ATCTTCAATGGAACCGGCCGGCCAGCTCCGGATTTCTGGAGTTTCGAGTTCGGAAACAGCGAATTCGCAGTGATTCAGGGAGACTGGAAACTCGTCTCATTCCGCAGCAGCCCGTGGCGGCTTTTCAATCTGGCCAACGACCCGCACCGAGACCCGCACCGAGACCCGCAACCTCGTGCGTGACTACCCTGCGAAGGCTCAGGCGCTTGCCGCCCTCCATGAACAGTGGTACACTGGACACCTATGACAACCCCAACAACCCGCTTTCTCCCCATCTCCGATCCCTTCAACGGCGCCCTCAAACGCCTCACGCAAAAAGCAAATTCCTAGGAGCCTGTCGGACTTACCTGATCCGGCAACAATCGTTTTAGAATTCGCCCAAATCCACCCTCCGCTTTGGCGAATATTCCAATATACTCCTGCATCGGACGGCGGATTATGACTGAATTCTAAAACGTTTTGCTCGAAATCATCTAAGTCCGACAGCCTCCTAGTAATTGACGTGATTTCGTAGCTTACCTCGCGACAGAACAAGGCCTTTTGACATTTCTTAAGCGTGACCCATCTTCGCCCAGTGACCCCGTACGCCGTCTATATTTTCCGATTTCTGACCATCATCGGTCTCTGTTTCAGCGTCTTCGCTGCGTCTGCAGACGACCGCGCCGGTGCGGATTGGTGGTCGCTGCAGCCGCTCGCGGGCGTGGTGCCTCCGGGTGGTGGCACGGCGGGCTTGGGTGCTAATCCGATCGATGCGTTTGTCGCAGCCGAACTCGAGGCGCGCCATCTCAAGCCCGGGTCGTTAGCCGACCCGCGTGCGCAGATCCGGCGAGTTTATTTTGATCTGACCGGGATGCCTCCGTCGGTGGAGGAGGTGCGAGTGTTCGAGGCTGACCCGAGCGAGGCAGCCTATGGTAAGATCGTCGATGCCCTGCTCGCCTCGCCGCAGTATGGTGAGCGCTGGGCGCGTCACTGGTTGGACGTCGCGCGCTTCGGCGAGAGCGATGGTTTCGAGCGCAATGCGCCGCGGGATAATCTTTGGCCGTTCCGCGACTGGGTGATCGGCGCGCTGAATGACGATCTGCCCTACGACGAGTTCGTGCGCATGCAGATTGCAGGTGACCTGATCAGCCCGGGGATCGAGGGCAAATCCGCAGTCGCTTTTCTTGCGGCGGGCTTGCACAACACGGTCGTCGGCGGGAGCGAGTTCATGAAGAAGACCGCGCGTCAGGACGAACTCGAGGAGATCACCGGCGCCGTCGCGCAGACCTTTCTCGGGCTCACCGCCAATTGTGCGCGCTGTCATGATCACAAATACGACCCGATCTCGCAGCAGGAATACTACCAGCTGACCTCGGCGCTGGCGGGGGTTTTCCACGGCGAGCAGGAGGTGCAGGACGCCGCCGCGACGCGGAAGCTCGTTGAGCTGAACGCGCGCCGCAGTGAGATCGACGCGGAGATCGGGGAGATCGACAAGCTCGGACGCAGCAAGGTGCTGGCAGCGCGCGCGGCGCAGCCGGCGGAACTACGGGCGGGACCAGAGGCGCCGCAGCCGCTGGCGCGATGGGAGTTCGACCGCGATCTGCGCGATAGCCTCGGCGGGATGCACGGCGAGTCGGTCGGCGGTGCGCGCGTCGAGGGAGGAGCGCTGGTGCTGGACGGGGCGGGGGCTTTTGTGAAAACCTTGCCGCTTGAGAAGGACATCGCGGAGAAGACGCTCGAGGCCTGGGTCGTGCTCGGCAATCTCGAGCAGCGCGGCGGTGCGCCGATCAGCCTGCAGACGAGCGGCGGGCAAACTTTCGACGCGATCGTCTATGGTGAGAGAACCCAGCACGCCTGGATGGCGGGCAGCAACGGATTTGTGCGGTCTCCGATTCACGGCGGCCAGGCGGAGAGCGAGGCGAACAAGGTGCCGGTGCATGTCGCAATCGCCTACCAGGCGGACGGCACCATCACGCGCTACCGCAACGGCGTGGTGTATGACAAGGCTTACAAGACCGGGTTTGCCAAGTTTGCCAAAGGTGGCGCCGAGATCCTGTTCGGCCTGCGCCATGGGACATCGGCTGGCGACAACCGCGTGCTCGCTGGGCGGATCCTGCGGGCTCAGTTTTATGACCGGGCGCTGAGCCCCGATGCGGTGGCGGCCTCCGCGGGCGTCGAGACCAATTACGTGCCGGAGAAGGAGTTGGTCGCCGCCCTGTCGCCGCAACAGCGCGACGAGCTCGCGCGGCTGAAGGCCGAATCCGCGAGCCTCCTGGCCGAGGCGCAGCGCTACGGATCTGTAGGCAAGCGCAAGGTCTACACGGTCGCCGCGCAGGGGAATCCGGGGGTCACCCACCTGCTCAATCGCGGCCACGCCCTGCAGCCGATGGATCCGGTCGCGCCGCGGGCACCCGCCGCAGTCACCGGGCCGTCGGCAGATTTCGGGCTCGCGCCGGATGCTCCAGATGCGCAGCGACGCCGGAAGCTGGCCGAGTGGATCACCCATCCGGACAACCCGCTGTTCACCCGCGTGATCGTCAACCGACTGTGGCATCACCACTTCGGCGGCGGCCTCGTGAAAACGCCCAACGACCTCGGATTCAACGGCGGGCAGCCGAGCCATCCGCAGTTGCTCGACTGGCTGGCGGGCGAACTCAAATCGAACGGCTATCATCTCAAACCATTACACCGGCTGATGGTGACCTCGCACGCCTACCGGCAGTCGTCGAGGCCGCACCCGCAGGGGATGGACATCGATGCCAGCAACCGCCTGCTGTGGCGCAAGTCGCCGACACGCCTCGATGCCGAGAGCCTGCGCGATGCGATGCTAAATGTTTCGGGGCTGCTCAACCCCCAGGCGGGCGGCCCTGGTTTCCGCGATGTCGCGGTCAATTACAGCAACGGCTCGACCTACTACATCCCCTTCGACAAGGAGGGCGATGCCAGCCTCAACCGGCGCACGATCTACCGCTTCAGCCCGCGTGGCCAGCGCGGCACGATCCTCGAATCGTTCGACTGCCCGGACCCATCGACCGCCGCGCCGAGCCGCTCGGTCACCACCACGCCGCTGCAGGCGCTCGCGCTGCTAAACAACGCCTTCATGTTGCGCATGGCTGAGGGGCTCGCCGGGCGCGCGCAGCGCGAGGCCGGGGTTGGGGCTGGCAAACAGACCGCGCGCCTCTACGAACTCGCCTACGGGCGCGCGCCGGACGACGAGGAACTCGCACTCGGTGCCGAGCTGGCCGCCGCACACGGACTGGCTGCGCTAGCGCGCGTCCTGTTCAACAGCAACGAATTTGTCGTGATCGAATGATGAAGCAGAACCCACAATCATCCGAACTTTCCCGCCGTGATTTTTTTAACTGGGGGGTGCGCGGCATCGGTGCCACCGCCTTCGCGCAGCTGTTGCTCGAGGAGTCGGCACGCAGCGCTGCCTCCACCAGCTTCCAACCGCATTCCGCGCCGAAGGCGAAGCGGGTAGTGCACATCTGCCTGGTGGGCGGCCTCAGCCACCTCGATTCCTTCGATCGCAAACCCGAGCTCGAAAGGAGCCACGGCAAGGAGGCGCAGCTCGCCGAGAAGCCAGACATCTTCTTCGGCCAAGTCGGCCCGCTGCGGCAGGCTGACTGGGAGTTCAAGCGGCGTGGTCAGAGCGGGCTGGAGATCTCCGAAATGTTCCCGCACATCGCGGCTCAGGCCGACAAGCTGACCGTGATCCGCTCGATGGTCTCGCCGTCAGCCAACCACACGCCGGCGCTGTTCTTCGAGAACAGTGGTTTCGAGTTCAACGGCTTCCCCACCATGGGCAGCTGGCTCGCCTACGGCCTCGGGGCGGAATCGGAGTCGCTCCCTTCTTATGTCGTCCTGCCTGACGGGCGCGGTGACCCGAACGGCGGTAGCACCAATTGGACGAACGGCTTCCTGCCTTCGCAGTTCCAAGGCGTGCGCTTCGGCGGCGGCGAGCGCCCGGTGCGCGACCTGTTCCCCGCGCAGCCGATCTCCGCCCAGCAGGAAGCACATAGCCGCAAGCTCCTGAGCCAGCTCAACCAGAAGCACCAGCAGCGCACCGAACTCGACGACCTACTCGCCGCGCGCATGCGCAGCTACGAGCTTGCCGCCAAGATGCAACTGTCGGTTCCCGAGGTCACCGACCTCAGCGGCGAGAGCGAATCCACCACGGAGATGTACGGGATCGGGCAAGACCCGACCGACGACTGCGGCAAACGCTGCCTGCTCGCGCGCCGCCTGCTCGAGGACGGCGTCCGCTTCGTGCAGGTGTTCTCCGGCGGCCCGATCGGCGGCAGCCCGCGCGCGAGCTGGGACGCGCACGAGAACGTCAAGGAGAACCACGGCGCCGAGGCCGCGCGCATCGACAAGCCGGTCGCCGCGCTGCTCGCCGATCTCGGTCGCCGCGGCATGCTCGAAGAGACGCTCGTGCTTTTCACCACCGAGTTCGGGCGCACCCCCTTCGCGCAGTCAGCCAAGGGGAAGGTCGGCCCCGGGCGCGACCACAACAAAGGCGGTTTTTCGGTCTGGATGGCCGGCGCGGGTCTCAGGCCCGGCATCGCTTACGGCGCCACCGACGAGATCGGTTGGCGAGCCGCCGAGAACCCAGTCTCGTGGAACGATTTTCATGCCACCGTGCTGCACCTGATGGGCATCGATCACGAACGGCTCACCTACTACCACAACGGCATCGAGCGGCGGCTCACCAACGTCCACGGGGAGCTCGTCCACGGCATCCTGGCGTAGTGGCGATCTCTGGCCGCCTGCCGGGAGTTTTGGCCAACGGCCATCTGCACCGTAGCCAATGGGGCAGAGCGCAGCGCGCCCTAGGTCACCGCAGGAGGAGCATCGTATTTCTTTTTCACCCGACTTCCCTCACGCTGCTTCTCGGCGAGTTTCATCACTGGTGTTGCCCCCCTCCTACCCTCCCGATAAGCGCTTGGGGACGCCGGGGTCGGAAAAGCAATTCCCTAGGAGTCTGTCGGACTTAGATGATTTCGAGCAAAACGTTTTAGAATTCAGTCATAATCCGCCATCCGATGCAGGAGTATATTGGAATATTCGCCAAAGCGGAGGGTGGATTTGGGCGAATTCTAAAACGATTGTTGCCGGATCAGGTAAGTCCGACAGGCTCCTAGCACTCGAGGGCGAGCGTAATTTCAGCAGCGCCTTCCTGCCCGCGATCCACCAGGGCACCGCCATCCAACACGTCGGTTCCTCACCAGACAAAGCCCCGATCCGCAACCTCACCGATCGCTCGCTTTCGAAACAGGCGCAACGTCGGCGCATCGACCTGATCCAATCGATGAACCGCCGCCAGCTCGATCGCCTGCAGGCAGACCAGCAGATGGAGGGCGTGATCGAGTCGTTCGAACTCGCTTTCAAGATGCAAACCGAGACGCCGAAGCTGATCGACTTCAACAGCGAGAGTAAAGCCACCCAGGAACTCTACGGCATCGGTCACAAAACCACCGACCAGTTCGGCCGCCAGTGTTTGCTCGCGCGACGCTTCGCGGAAGCCGGCGTGCGCTTCGTGCAGGTCACGCTCGACGGCTGGGATCATCACAGTAAGATCGCCAGCGGCCTCAAGAGTCTCTGCGCAAAGGCCGACAAACCGATCGCCGGCTTGCTCACCGACCTGAAATCGCGCGGGTTGCTCGACGACACCCTGGTCCTGTGGGGCGGCGAGTTCGGCCGCACCCCGCACGCCCAGAACGGCGACGGCCGCGAGCACAACCAGCATGGATTCACCATGTGCATGGCCGGAGGCGGCGACAAAGGCGGCATCACCCACGGCACCACTGACGATTTCGGCTACTACGGCGTTGACGGAAAAGTCCACATTAACGATCTGCACGCCACCATGCTCCACCTCATGGGGATGGATCACGAACGCCTCACGTTCGACCACCACGGCCGCCCGTTCCGATTGACGGATGTCGCAGGGAATGTGGTCAACGAGATCATCGCGTAAGCGAAGTCAGCTCTTAATCTTAATCCCCAGTTGATCAGGACAGATGAAGAAGCCATGATTCAATTCAGAAGCCAATGCATGATGATCGTCATGCTCGCGCTGGCGAGCGCAGCGCCTGGCGAATGGGAACGAAATCCTCGTCCTCTGCTCAAGAATTTCGAAAACATGTACAACCCATGTGTCGTCGAAACCGGAGGCGAGCACCGCTACAAGATGTGGTTTTCGGCTGGGCTGCAGGTGCATCGAACCCAGGCGTCCCGGGGCCGGACGAAGACGCGGATGCCTGCCACGTTCCTCAGGCACTGGTTACCAGTATCGACGGCAAAGACTGGCTCTATTTGTTCTATGCCACCCAGATCGGCTACAGGAAAAATGATGGAAATTACCACTACCAGTACGACCGCATTCGGGCTATGCGAAGAGTTGATCGCAAAGATCCAGTGACGGACGGGCAGGAACGCAAACCCGTGATCCCGTAGGCGAAGAAACCATGAATCGTTTCGCGAAAACAGCAGTTCCCCTCCATGCTCCTAGGGCTGAAAAGAAACGCAGTGGATGAAGAATAAGATTGAGACGAAAAATCTGATGGCGGCCGTCCTTTGTGCTGTGCGTGGCTCCCTTTGCGCGTTCACCGCGTCCGCGGCGCAGCCGCAAAAGGATGGAACGTCACATACCAGTCCGGCCCGGATTCCCCCGAACATTATCTTTATTCTTGCGGATGACATGGGTTACATCCTATCCAGAGGCGGCACCGGCGCCCTCTCGATCCGCGCCGGAAAATGGAAGCTCCTCGTCGGACAGGGCGAATGCGGTTATTGAGAATTTTTCAGCAAGCGACCCAACCCGGCTCCCAAACCCGGCGATCCGCCTG
>JBLHKE010000429.1:0-6814 GCA_047619485.1 Verrucomicrobiales bacterium
GCTAGCAGGCTGGGACGTGTTAGGAGGGGCATACTAGAGCCTATCGGCAGCCTGCTTTCTCGCAAATCGAAAACGTTAATTTTGACGACTATGGCTAGGAACGGTCTGAGAAAACGCCTTCGATCTCGAGAGCTAGATCGCTGCGGCAGATGTCCGATTTCAGGTAGATTGTCTTGGCTGCAGTCACCTCGCCGACCGTTTTGGTAAAAAGCTTGCGAGCGATCAGGTAATCTTCCTCATGCCGCAGGTAAAACTTGAAGTGCCGGCGGAGCGGCGAACTGAAGCTCATCGCTGTCGGGCAACCCATCTGTTCGGCGACGATGCGGATATTCTCGATGGTTGTCTCGAACTGGCTGGCGAAATCGCCGTGGCCGACGGTGTTGTGACCTTTGATGCTAGAGGTTCCAGAGAGGAACGCGGTTTCCGTCCCGGCGACCTTGGCGGTCGATCCACGTATGAAACTCGGTGACTTCGGTCCGTAGGCGTTCGGGTAGCGGTGGGCTGGGGTCTGCTGCGGGTTCTCGATGCCGCGAACCGGGGCATCGCCGGCGATAAAAGCCAGCGCTAGCTTCTGGCCTTGCATGCCGACGGCAGAGGCGGCTGAGATGTGTGCCGACATCTTTTGCCCAAAACGTTCTTGGTAGGCGCGGTGGCGACCGACATTGAACCAGCGGTAATTCTCTAGGCCATCGGTTTTGCCGTTGATGTCCGGCAGGTAGTTCCAGATGCGATAGATTGGTTTGTCGTCGCCGACGATCTCCAACAGGTCGCGGTAGAGTTGCAAGCTAGGTGCCTCGAGCGGGAACTCGGCCGTGCGCGCGACGCAGCCGGCGATCCAGCCATTCCCACGGGTAATGTAAAAGTCGCCGTGCTGGCTGGTTTCCGTCTTGGTTCCCTCGTCGAAGAAGGCGACCGATTCAGAGTGGTTTTCGCCCAGCGATGGGATCGCCATGCTCAGTTGCACGCTTCCGCTGTCTCCATCATGCTCGCACACGGTCTCGTCTCCGCCGAAGCGGATGGTGAGCGGGCGTGAGTCGAGGGCGATCAGCATGGTGCGGGAATTTAGGACTTGTTAAGGAAACTTGTCAATCACGCGTGATGAGGAGTGTGACCGCCTCCCTATTATAATAGTCGGGGCAGGCGAATTGGGCATTCATATATTCTGGGATATCGATCACCTCGACCGCCGCAAAACCATCTGGAATTAGTGATTTTAGCTTTTCGAGGCTGAGGAGGTTCCAGTGGTAGGCATCGACCGGCACGATGTCGTGTTCGCCCGCGCTGGTGGATAGGTTGAAAAAATGGAACCAAGCCTGCTTCCCAGTGACGCGCAGGAGTTCCTTGAACGCCGCCTCGATCCCGTCTGGCGAGAGGTGTTCGAACAGGTCATGGGTGTAGACGAAATCGAAGGCCGCGTCGGGCAGATCCGTGCCAAATGCACTGCCGACGAAAAAATCTGCCCGCGCCTCGCTTGCAAACCGGCGGCGTGCGTTGTCGATGTTTTTCGGCGAGATATCGAAGCCGGTGTAGTCAATGAAGGGGGCGAACCCGAATTCGTGCACGAAGCGGTAGTCGTTGGCTGATCCGCAGGCCGCCTCGAGTATTTTTAACGGCGGATCGACCTGCCGGTCTGCCAGTGCGCCGCGCCAGAGATCGGAAAAGGTCTCGAGGGCGATGTCGGGCAGCTTGGCCTCGTGGTTTTGCAGCGACAGCGTGATGTAATCGCGCACGGTTTCCTGCTGCGGCAACCAGTAGTGGGTCTCAGTGACGAAAGCTGGACAGTCGCGCTGCACGACCGCCTCGTAGAGATCAGCGGGGGCTGTGCCACTTTTGAACTGCTGCAGGATCCAAGTCATCACCAAACCGAAGCGCTGTTCGGCATCGATCAGGTCGGTGAACTCGCCGGGCCAGATGGAATCCGCGATCAGAGCCCGCGTCAGGATCGACTGGCAGTGAATTCTCGGATCCTCCACGTCTGCGATCATGTAAGAATCCAGTTCCGCCGCCTCGTGGCGCTCCCAGGACCCGCGCAGGGATTCATTTTCGTTGTTCGGGTTCCAGGTCATCAGCTTGAGTGGGGCTGGGATTAGCGGGCTCAGCGAATTGGAATTTTTACCGCAGATTGCGCAGATTGCGCAGATTTTTTAAGGCGCGCGTATCCGGAGCCCAAGACCAACGTGTTTGCGACTCTAGTCGTCAACCTGTGACACTCAGCGGGTTCGGCGATCCATCGGTAACGGTTGCCGGCTGAGGAATCTCGTATTGGGAGACGTAAGATCGGCGTCTCAGAGGGAATGTTTGTCCACGATCGAAGCCCGTTCAATCTTCTTCAGCCGTCCGCGTGTGACTCCCACATTTTCAGGCGCTTATAAACGCTGAAATTGCGTCTTTCATCCCCCCGATCCCGTGCTAGTTAGTTAGCTTATCCTAATTAAATAGACTGACCTGAGACCCGATGGCTACCGCCAAAAAGAAAACGCCCGCGAAGAAAAAAGCCGCAAAATACGATGATTCCAGTATCAAGACGCTGGAAGCATTGGAGCATATCCGCAAGCGACCGGGCATGTACATCGGGCGCGCTGGCAACGGCAACTCGCCTGAGGACGGGATCTACATTTTACTCAAGGAGGTCATCGATAACTCGATCGATGAGCACATGATGGGCTTCGGCTCGCAGATCGATATCACCCTCAACGAGCAGGTGATGACCGTGCGCGACTTCGGTCGGGGGATTCCTCTCGGCAAGGTCAAAGAGTGTGTGTCGTTGATGAATACTGGCGGCAAGTACGACTCCGAGGCCTTCCAGAAATCGGTCGGCATGAACGGCGTCGGCACCAAGGCGGTCAACGCTCTTTCGAAGTACTTCAAGGTCGACGCCTTCCGCGACGGCCAGATGCGCGGCCACGAGTTCTCGCGCGGCAAGGTGACCAGCGAGATGACGCGCGCCAAGGCGACCAAACAGTCGAACGGCAGCTACTTCGAGTTCGCGCCCGATGAGGAGATCTTCGAGGGCTACAAGTGGCGCGCGGAGTTCATCGAGGAGATGCTATGGAAGTATTGCTACCTCAACACCGAGCTGACGATCGTTTTCAACGGCAAGAAGTTCAAATCGAAGAACGGCTTGCTCGACCTGCTCAAGGACAAGCTTAGCGAGGATCCTCTCTACGAACCGATCCACCTCTCAGGCGACGACATCGAGATCGCGTTCTCGCACGCCAGCGCCCAGTATGGCGAGGACTACTACTCTTTCGTCAACGGCCAGCACACGACCCAGGGTGGCACGCACCAGTTGGCCTTCCGCGAGGGGGTGGTGAAGACGATGCGCGAGTTCTTCAAGAAGCCTTTCGAGCCGGCTGACGTGCGCCAGTCGATCGTCGGGGCGATCAGCGTGAAAATTCAGGAACCGATTTTCGAGTCGCAGACCAAGACTAAGCTCGGCTCAACGACGACCGAGCCGAAGGGTGGCAAGCCGATCCGATCGTGGATTGTAGGCTTCGTGCAGGATCAGCTAGACAACTACCTGCACCGCAACCCCAAGTCTGCAGAGGCGATTCTCAGCAAAATTCAGGCAACAGAGAAGGAGCGCAAGGAGCTCAAGGGGATCCGCAAGGTGGCGAGCGATCGGGCGCGCAAGGCTAAGATCCACAACAAGAAGTTGCGTGATTGCCGCATCCATTACAACTCCAAGGACAAGCGCAAAGAAGAATCGTCGATCTTTATTACTGAGGGTGATAGCGCGAGTGGTTCGATCACCAAGTCGCGTGATGTGAACACGCAGGCGGTGTTTTCGCTAAAGGGAAAGCCGCTCAACAGCTACGGTCTGACGAAGAAGATCGTCTATGAGAACGAGGAGTTCAATCTGCTCCAGCACGCGCTCGACATCGAGAACGGGCTCGAGGATTTGCGTTACAAGAACGTGATCATCGCGACCGATGCCGATGTAGACGGGATGCACATCCGGCTGCTGCTCATCACGTTTTTCCTGCAGTTCTTCCCAGAGTTGATCCGCCAGCAGCACGTGTTCATTTTGCAGACGCCGCTGTTCCGCGTGCGCAACAAGACGAAGCAGTTCTACTGTTATTCTGAGGACGAGAAGCGTGCTGCGATGGAGGCGTGTGGCAAGAAAGCGCAGATCACGCGCTTCAAGGGGCTCGGTGAGATCTCGCCGAGCGAGTTTAAGGATTTTATCGGTGAGGATATTCGCCTCGATCCAGTGCTGATCGATAGCCACGAGTCGTTGAGCAAAATGCTCGGTTTCTACATGGGCAAGAACACGCCTGAGCGGCAGCAGTTCATCATTAAGAATTTGAAGGTCGAACTGGATCCGGTCGAGGGGCAGGCGAAGCAGACCGACGACGACGGTGCCGAATTGGCGCTGGAGGCGGTGTAGTTTGGGGATTGGGAACGCGTTCGAAACTACTTTTTAAATCTAAATCTCCTGAGTCGCTGGGCTCATTAATCCAACCACATGGCAAAGAAGAAAATCGCTAAAAAGTTCATCAAGAAAAAGGTGCTGAAAAAGAAGGTGGCGAAGACGACGTCAGCGGCGGAGGACGCACCTGCGGAGGACAGCACTGGAGGGGAAGGCTCGGGTTCTGGGGAAGTTGAAGTTGACGTTGAAGTTGAAGTTGACGTTGAAGTTGAAGTTGAAGTTGACGTTTCGCAGGGCTCCGCCTCCGATGTGGAGCATGTCGATGACATGTATCAGGAGTGGTTCATCGACTACGCTTCGTATGTCATTCTGGAGCGTGCCGTGCCGCACGTGAACGATGGCTTGAAACCGGTGCAGCGGCGGATCTTACACGCGCTCAAGGAGAAGGAGGATGGCTCTTACAACAAGGTGGCCAATATCGTCGGCCACGCGATGCAGTACCACCCGCATGGCGACAGCTCGATTGCTGACGCGCTGGTACAGATGGGCCAGAAGGAACTGCTGATCGATACCCAGGGGAACTGGGGCAATGTCCCGACCGGCGACCGTGCGGCGGCTTCCCGATACATTGAGGCGCGGCTGACGAAGTTCGCGCTCGAGGTGGTTTTTAATGCGAAGACGACCGAGTGGGCGGCGACCTACGACGGTAAGAACAAGGAGCCGGTGACATTGCCGGTGAAGTTTCCACTCCTGCTTGCGCAGGGAGCCGAGGGGATCGCGGTCGGCCTGGCCTGCAAGATTCTACCACACAATTTCAACGAGTTGATCGACGGCTGCATCGACGTGCTGCGCAAGAAGAAGACCGACATCCTGCCGGACTTCCTCACGGGCGGAATCATGGACGCCGGCGAGTACAGTGATGGCCTGCGCGGTGGCAAGGTCCGTGTCCGCGCGTGCATCGAGAAGATGAAGCAGGGGCGGATCCTGAAGATCTCAGAGATCCCGTTCGGCACGACGACAGTTGGTTTGAAGGATTCGATCCTATCGGCGAATGACAAGGGCAAGCTCAAGATTCAGAAGATCGACGACAACACGGCAGAGCATGTCGAGATCCTAATCTACCTGCCGCCGGGGATGGATGCAGACGTCGCCGAGGAAGCGCTCTACGCCTTCACCGACTGCGAGGTGTCGATCTCGCCGAACGCCTGTGTGATCGAGGATAATAAGCCGAAGTTTCTCGGTGTGAACGAATTGCTGAAGCGGGCGGCGCTCAATACGAAGGATCTGCTGCAGCTGGAGCTGGAGATTCTGTTGGGGGAGTTGGAGGACAAGTGGCACTTCTCCTCACTTGAAAAGATCTTCATCGAGAACCGCATCTATCGGCGGATCGAGGAGGCGACGAGTTGGGAAGAGGTGATGTCCGAGATCTGGGCGGGCTTGGAGCCGTTTTTGAAATTGCTGAAGCGCAAGGTAGTCGACGACGACGTCGCCCGGCTGACGGAGATCAAGATCAAGCGTATCTCGAAGTACAATGCGTTTAAAGCGGACGATTACATCAAGGGAATCGAGGGCGACATCGAGGACGTGAAGGCGAACCTCGCGCAGCTGACCCGCTACGCGATCCGTTACTTCAAAGAGCTGAAGAAGAAATATGGTGAGGGGCGCGAGCGCCGCACCGAGATCTCGTCCTTCGAGAAGATCGTTGCGAAGAAGGTGGTGATCGCCAACGACACGCTCTACCTGAATGCGAAAGACGGCATGGCCGGCTGGGGCATCAAGCGCGACAGCGTGACGGTGGAAAAATGTTCGCGCATGGACGACATCATCGTGTTTGGTAAAGATGGCACCATGCAGGTGCGCAAGATCAGTGACAAGGCCTTCGTCGGCAAAAATCCGTCACACCTGGCGGTCTTCCGCCGGGATGATCTAAGGTACTACTGCATGGTCTACCGTGATGGCCGCGATGGCCGCGCCATGGCGAAGCGCTTCACTGTGAGCGGTGTGACGCGCGAGAAGATGTATGATCTGACCAAGGGAACCAAAGGCAGCCGCGTGCTGTTCTTCTCAGTGCACAAATCCGAGGAGGAGGCGGTGCCGAAAGTGGTCGTCCACCTCAAGCCGGCGCTGCGCCTGCGCAATGTCGAGATCGAACTCGATTTCGCAGAAGTCGCAGTCAAAGGGCGCGGGGCAAACGGGCTCACCGTGACGAAAAATCCAGTGTCGAAGGTGGTGCGCGCGAAAGTGTAGCGCTGGCGCGCAGCGACGTAGCACGGAGTTGCACTCCGTGGGTGGCAGCTGTGGGACTTGGGCTTTCTCTTAAGGTGAGGCTGGAGGATGCGGGAAGAAGCTTGGGATGTGGGGTGCGAGAACGTTGTTGGTGTTGTTGATGCAATCCACGGAGTGCAACTCCGTGCTACGCTTGAGCATCGAGATGCCAGCCTA
>JBLHKE010000430.1:0-6807 GCA_047619485.1 Verrucomicrobiales bacterium
GAAAGTAGGTCCGCGCCCAGATGGGGAAGCTCACTGCCCCCAGATCTATGCTCCCGGCGGGTAAGGTGGGCAAAGGTGATGCGCACCTCGCCCTAGGTGTCGGTGTTGATCTGATTGATGCCGGAGGCGGCTGGGCGGGTCAGCAACACTTCCGGCGAGCCACTCCTCAAGATCGTAACCAGTATCGTTTAGACCGAATGGCACTAGTGAGTGGCGTGAGACTTTGTAGCAGCCACGGAGTGCAACTCCGTTCTACTTTGTAAGCGCTCCGCGCGTAGCACGGAGTTGCACTCCGTGGGAGGCCGCTAAATCTCTCACCACCTTCTTGGTAATTGGAGGCGCCGCATAAATTGGTGCCATTCGGTGTAGACCTGATCGAAGTTGGAGCCCTCGACGCTCTGGCTAACACTAGCACCTCCGCGCCCGAGAAAATGTCGGTGCGCCACCTGCCATCGAAGTCGCTGTCCAAGTAGATCACCTAGGCGGCGTGGGAATGATCCGCGCCGCAGACGAGCGCGGCGAGGATGAAGGCGGCTGGGAGGTTCTTTTGGGGATGGCGTGATGGTTGGGGTGGTCGATATGTATGGGTTTGGGGGTCACACCGACGACAGAAGAATCCCGGGGCAGAAGTTTCTGAGTTTCCAAAAAATCTGGTTCGCCGGACTGAATAGGATTGGGACGTCGGAATGCCTCACGCAGAGACGCAGAGTTTTTCTCAATCTCCACGCCTCCGCGTGAGACTTCTTTATTGAACTGCTTGAGCGGTTGGGTGGATGTAAATGAACTCACTCCGACGCATTGACTCGATTCGACCGGCTCTCTATATTTCCGTGATGTGTCTTTTCGATCTCCGTCAACTCGTGCTCCTGCTCTCCGCGGCCATGCTGTCGGCTAGTTGGGCGCAGGAGGAGGCTATGACCCTCGACCATTTCTTGGAAAATCACTGCCTCGATTGCCATGACTCGGAGACGTCACGTGGCGACTTGGACCTGACGCTGGCGATGCGCGATGGTATCGGGCAACACCGGGAGACCTGGGAGCTGGTGCAGCGGCGGCTGGCCGCGCGACAGATGCCGCCGGCTTCGCGTAAGAAAAATCGTCCGGCGGAAGCGGAGTATGTCGTGGTGCTGGACGATCTGGACGACGACCTCGACGCGCTCCCGACTGACTTGCAGAATGTCCCTGCGATCCGCCGCCTGACGCGCACCGAATATCGCCACGCGATCCGCGACTTGCTGGGCGTGGCGATCGATGTCGAGTCGTTGTTGCCGAAGGATGAATCGAGCCACGGCTTCGACAACATCACCGTCGGCGGGTTGTCGTCGACGCGCCTTGACCGGTATGTCAGCGCGGCGCAGAAGATCAGCCGCGTCGCGGTCGGCGGCGCTCAGGGTTCGGCGCAGGTGCGGGTGGTGCGTGTCCCTGGCGATCGCACCCAGGAGGAGCGGGTCGACGGCCTCCCGCTCGGCACGCGTGGCGGGGTGATGATCGAGCACACCTTTCCAGTCGACGGTGAATACGAAATTGATGTGCGGCTCACCCGCGACCGCAACGAGGTGGTCGAGGGATTGAGTGGCAAGCACGAGGTGCTGGTGTTGGTCGACGGCGAGAGGCGGGCGGCGTTCACCGTCAAACCACCACCGGATCGTAAGGATTACACCAAGGTGGACGCGTATCTGAAGCAACGCATCGCCATCGATGCCGGGACGCGGCGCCTTGGAGTGACCTTCTTGGACCGTTCGCGCTCGCTGCTGGAGACGATGCGCCAGCCGTACGATGCGCAATACAACATGCACCGTCACCCGCGGCAGTCGCCAGCGGTGTTCCAAGTCTCGATCACCGGTCCTTTCGACGAGAAGGTAAAGGACTGGATCCCGGGATGGATCGATTTACCAGAGGCTGCCGGAGTGGAGATCGAGGCGAGAGCGAAAGCTCGACTGTTGCCGCTGATGCGCCTCGCCTACCGGCGCGAGATCGCCGAAGCAGATCTCGAGAAGCCACTAAAGTTCTTCCGTGAGGGCTACAGCGAAGGCGGTTTCAACAAGGGTTGCGAACTGGCACTGAGTTCGATCCTGGTCAGCCCGCAGTTCTTGTTTCGCATTGAAAAGACGCCGGCAGATGTCGAGCCAGGGAGCGTTTACCCGCTCGGCGATTCCGCTCTGGCAACGCGCCTCGCTTTCTTCCTGTGGAGTAGCTTGCCCGATGAGACCTTGTTAGACGCGGCTGTGGTTGGAGGGCTTTCGGATCCTGAGCAGCTCGAAAAACACGTGCGCCGCATGCTGGCCGACCCGCGCGCTGAGACGCTATCGACCAACTTTGCCAACCAGTGGTTGCAGCTGCGCAACCTCGGAGGCATGGCGCCGGACCTGCGCCTGTTCCCGGACTTCGACGACAACCTGCGCCAGTCATTGATCCGCGAGACCGAGATGTTTTTCCAAGACGCCATCGTCGATAACCGCGGGGCGATCGACCTGCTCGATGCCAACCACAGCTTCCTCAACGAACGGCTCGCGAAACACTACGACATCCAGCACATTTCCGGTAGCCGCATGCGCCGTGTGGACTTGGACGATCTGAGCCGGCGCGGTGGGCTATTGCGTCACGGCAGCATCTTGATGCTCACCTCCTATGCGAATCGCACCTCTCCAGTGATCCGCGGCAACTGGATCCTCGAGAATATCCTAGGCACCCCGACGCCACCACCGCCGCCTGACATCCCGGCACTCGAGGACGCCGTCGTCGACGCCAGCCTGCCGATGCGCGCGCGGCTCGGCGTTCACCGCGAATCAAAAGCCTGCGCCGGTTGCCATAACTTGATGGACCCGATCGGCTTCGCGCTGGAGAACTTCGACGCGGTCGGGCGATGGCGTGAAAACGAAGCCGAAGACCAGCCGGTAGACGCGGCGGGTGGCCTGCCCGACGGTCAATCGTTCATTGGCATCGATGGCCTAGAGCAGGGTTTGAAAGCGCGCCCGGAACTCTTTGCCCGCACCGTCACCGAGAAGCTATTAACCTACGCGCTCGGGCGAGGGATTAGATCCGGCGACGCCCCCGCCGTCCGCAAGATCGTCCACGACGCGGCGGCGGACGGCTATCGTCTTTCTGATCTCATCCTCGGAGTGGCGCAGAGTGTGCCGTTTACGCACAGGCGGACATCTGGGTAGGCCTGACGGATCTGAGGGCAGTTTGCGAGTCGACAGTCGCATTTCGGACCTATTCTTTCGGATTGATTCGTGTTAGAATTTCGTTGCAGTGCGCTTCCATTCACCAACGAGAAGCTGTGGCTAAACAAACTCGATGCCCAAAAAATCTGCGTCATCTGCGGTTAATTAAACGAAGCCCATCGTTCCTAATATGTTCCTGACGAAACGAAGTATCCCACGGCGCACCTTCCTCCGCGGACTCGGCGCATCGATCTCGCTGCCATTGCTCGACGCGATGGTGCCATCTGCGACCGCCGCAAAACTCACCGCAGCCAACCCGGTCAAGCGGCTCGGCTTCGTGTTCATGCCGATGGGTTGCGACATCACCCGCTGGACGCCACGCGATGGCGATCGCCTCGAGAATCTGTCGCCGATCCTGCAATCGCTCCATGGCGTGAAGGATCAGATCTCGGTGCTGACCAACCTCGAACTCCAACCCGCCTACCCGGGGACGCACGCCACCTCGAACTCCGCCTTCCTCAGCGCCGCGCGCGCCAAGCGCACCGAGAGCTCCGACTACTTCCTCGGCACCACCGTCGACCAGATCGCCGCGCAGCACATTGGTCGCGACACGCAGTTGCCGTCTCTGGAAATGTCGATGGATTTGATGCAGACGGTCGGCCAGTGCGACAACGGCTACGCCTGCGTCTACCAGAATAATCTCTCTTGGTCTTCCCCCACCACGCCGATGCCGGCCGAGGCACACCCGCGACTGGTATTTGAGAGCCTGTTCGGCGACGGCGGGACTCCAGCAGAGCGACGCGCGGCGATGCGCCGGCGTGCGAGCCTGTTGGACTCGGTCGGGGACGAACTCGCCAGCCTGAAGCGCGAGCTCGGCGCGGCGGATCGCTCGAAGATCGACGATTACCTCGATTCGGTACGCGAGATCGAGCGCCGTATCCAGAGGGCGGAGAGCGAATCGGAGGAACGCCCGCTGCCAGACCTCGACCGGCCGACCGGCGTGCCGGACGACTACGCGGATCACGCGCGGCTGATGTTCGAGTTGCAGGTGCTCGCCTTCCAGGGCGACATCACCCGCGTGACAAGCTTCCAGCTCGCGCGCGAGACCAGCAACCGCACCTACCCGCAGGCCGGCGTGCCCGAGCCACACCACCCGCTCACTCACCACGGCAACGACCCGGGCAAGATCGCGAAGATGGCGAAGATCAACGCCTTCCATGTTTCGCTGTTCTCGGAGTTCCTCGGCAAGATGAAGTCCACCGCCGATGGCGATGGCTCGCTGCTCGACCACTCGCTGTTCCTGTATGGCAGCGGGATGGGCAACCCCAACGTGCACGACCACCAGAACCTGCCAGTGATCGTTGCCGGCGGCGGTGCTGGCGGAGTAAAAGGGGGCAAGCACTTGCGCTTCGACAAGCCTACGCCGCTGGCCAACCTGCACCTTACCCTGTTGGACAAAGCCGGCGTGGACATCGCTTCCTTTGGCGATAGCGATGGCAAGATCGACGAGCTGGTGCTGTGAACCTGCTCCGATTTCTTCTCATCCTGGGCCTGTCCACCGCCACCGTCTGGGCGAGCGAACTGCTCGAAGCGGTGCACGCCGACGACCTCGCGCGCGCGCAGGCACTGGTCGGCGCCGGTGCCGACGTGAACCAGGCGAATGCGTTCGGGATCGCTGCACTCACGCTCGCCTGCGAGAACGGCAACGCCGAGATCGTCAGACTACTGCTCGGGCACGGCGCTGATCCCGAGACGAAACGGCGCGGCAACGAGACCGCGCTGATGACCGCAGCGCGTACTGGACGCGTTGGCTGCGTGAAGGCGCTGGTGGAGGGTGGTGCGAAGCTCGATGCAAAAGAGCGGCGCGGTCAGACGGCGCTGATGTGGGCGGCGGCACAGGGGCACTCCGCCGTGGTCGAGTATCTTTTGTCCGAGGGAGCCGATTTCAAAACGCCCCTCAAGTCCGGGTTTACCTCGTTGTTTTTCGCCGTCAGACAGGGACATCTCGACGTCGTTCAAGTGCTACTCAAAGCTGGTGCGGATGTGAAGGACGCCGCCCGACCGCAGCGCTCCGGCGGTCGGAATCTGCGCTCGGGCATGGCGCCGCTGCTGGTGGCGGTCGAGAATGGCCACTTCGAACTGGCGATCGCCCTCGTTGATGCCGGCGCGGACCCGAACGACCAGCGTTCGGGCTACACCGCGCTCCACACCATCACCTGGGTGAGGAAGTCTGTCCGCGGCGATGGGATCGACGGTGTGCCGATTCCTGAGGGATCAGGTCGTCTCGGGAGTTTGGGCTTCGTACGCGAGCTGGTGAAACGCGGCGCTGAGGTGAACACGAAACTAGAAAAAGGTTCCGGCGGTGCGAGTAGATTGCACCGCAAGGGGGCGACGCCTTTCCTGCTGGCGAGCGAGACAGCCGATCTGCCGCTGATGAAATTGTTCATCGGGCTCGGCGCCGATCACAGCATCGGCAATGTCGAGAACTCGATGCCGGTGCACGCGGCCGCCGGGCTCGGCGTCACCGCGCCAGGTGAGGAGGCCGGGTTGGTTGAGGATTCGCTGGTGGCTTTGGTGTATCTGTTGGAGCTAGGTGCCGACATCGATGCCGTCGACGATCGGGGCGAGACCGTCATGCACTGCGCCGCCTACAAGTGCGAGCCGGCGATGATTCAATTACTAGATAAGCGCGGCGCTGACATCGGGGTGTGGAACCAGAAAAACAAGCACGGTTGGACCCCGCTGATGATCGCCCAGGGATTCCGCCCCGGGAACTTCCGCCCCCTCGCTTACGTCGTGAAAGCGATGGAAGAAGTGATGCGATCACACGGCATCGAGCCACCGCCACCACCTGCACGCGGATTGAAGAAGAAGAGTTACTAGCGCCTCATGCTTTGGCCGCAGCTGATTTCGCCAGAAATTGGAGGCGATGCATTGAATTTTTAACTGCAGATTGGCGCAGATGAACGCAGATTTTCTATAGGATCAGCGCAGCTGCTCTAGCGGAAAGGTAGCATGGAGTTGCACTCCGTGGAATGCACCTGCGAGACGACTGTTCGCTCGATCCCCGAGGCTCACTTTTCCTCCAAGAATAAGAGGTCATTTTGAACTCACCGAAACACCTAGCCCAAGTTTCTTATTTCCGGACTGAAATTGAGTTATTTTGATGTTTTTCGTCGTCGTAAATCTCATAACTAGTTGATAATCAACGATATCTTTTCCACAAACTGGTTCGTAGTGCCTAATTCGAACTGACTGGTATTAACTTCCTTCCTCGTCCCGATAGCTTCGCTGACATGTATTTCCGAACCAAGACTATCAAAGGCACACCGCTGGTACAACTCGTCGAATCGTACCGCAACGCGGAGGGCTCCCCGCGCCAGCGCGTGGTCGCCTCGCTGGGCGATGCCGACATCCCGGAGGTGGAGAAGGCTTCCATCGCGGGCGCTGTGACGCGCCGCCTGCGCGGGGCTGATAGCGGCGAGGGCGAGAACGGGTTCGAGCCGGATCTCTCTGCGGATGCCGCCGGCTGGGTCGCGCGCATCGTGGCCTTGGCCGGGCGCTCGAGGGGCGGGCGGCAGGGCGTCGCGAGCGCGGTGTTAGATGGGGTTTTGTTAGATGGAATCGAAACCACCGACGTGGT
>JBLHKE010000431.1:0-6790 GCA_047619485.1 Verrucomicrobiales bacterium
AATTTCTACCAGGCGAGTCATGCAGATCGTCTTAGCGACCATCAACCAGCGCCTGGAGCTCCGAATACAGGCTTTGGCTCCGGGTCAACACGACCAGCCGCTGTCCCGCCCGGGTGAACGCCATGTAGAGCTTCCGGGTCACGTCCCGCTGGTTTTCACGCTGTTCGTCCTTCGACAACTCAGCCGCGCTGGCTCTCTCCACCAATTCCTCAGCACCGATCAGGAAAACGATCGCCGCCTCCAGCCCGGTAGCCGCCGCCAAGCTGCTGACCTGGCAGAAAGCTGCCGCCGGGCGCTTCCCCATATCGGCAAGGTGCACCCATTGCATCCCGCCGAGGCCTTTGCCGATCTCTTCCCCCACCCATTTAGGAGAGCTGTTCGAGCACAACACTAACACTTGTCCATTCTCCAAACCATCCCCCTTCAGAGCGATCAGCTCATTCACCAAGCGCACGCGGACGTCCTGCTCGCTCGGGCACAACACGATCTCGGGTCGGATCCCTTCGATCACCGTGGCCGCGATCTGTTCAGGGTCCGGAAGATTCAGTTCCTCCACCTCTGCTCCATCACCGTCGCCGGATCGCGATTTGAAAAACGCTGCAGCAAACTCGAGGATCTGCCGCGAGTTCCGGTAGGCCTGCCGCAACCGTGTTGTCCGGCCGCGCACGTCGATCCCACTCGCCAACCAGGACTGCCTGCGGCGCAGGAAACCCTGCGTCGGATCGGCGGCGAGAAACAGTTGCCCGCCCGGCTCCAACGCCGCGTTGACCACATCGAACCAAGCCTTGGCAAAGAATTGCGCCTCATCGATCAGGATGCAGTCGTGCGCCGGGAAGCGCAGCCTCCCGGAAGTCGCCGCCTCGTGGAAACGCATGGCGATCCCATGCCAATCGATCTGCCCATCGCTCTCCAGCTTCTTCTGGTATTGCCGAAAATAACCCCACACCTCCTCGCGCCCAGCCGCACGTAATGCCGTGCCACGACCGCTGCGCTCGACCTCCAAGTAGTCGCGCTTGTGGCGCAAGTTGTTGTCTTTGATCCACCCGATCTCATCCACGAGGAAGGACACGCTCAGCGAGGTTTCTTCCCCGCGCAGAATATTGCCTAGGAGCCGGTTGGTCTCGTCAGGGTAGACAATTTTCCCGTCGATCTTCTCCCAATCGCCGATCCGCATCAGCTCACGCCTCGCCCATTGAAAAAAAGTTAAACACTCGACGTTCCGCGGCGCGCCACCGAGCGCTTCCGCGCGCCTCTGCAGCTCGAAATTCAGCGGCCGGTTGTGCGTCAGCAGCAACACACTCGCCCCGGGGTTGAGGCGAGCGTTCAGCAGCGTCCGGTAGAGCAGCACCAATGACTTGCCACTGCCTGCCACGCCGGTGACCAGCTGGTTGCGCCGCGGGACGTAGCCGTCGACCAGTGACCCCGCCTCCTCTGGCAGGTGGAGGTCGTGCTTCATGCACCACTCCTGATCCAGGTCCAATAGACCTGCCGTCAGCGCGGCACGCGTGTTGCGCTCCTGAACCGCCAGCGTCGAGAAGCTGTGCGGCACCCTCGTCTCCGGATTGAACGAGCGGCGCAGCTGCAAGAGGCCCGGCTCCGGCAGCGCCGCCTCCGCCATCTCACTTAAATAATTCGGCAAAGATTGTGGGTTAAGCAGTTTGAGACCGAGGAAACGCACGCCGCTATCACCACGCTGCAAGGCGATCGCCGCGATGGTCTCGTGGCTCACACTCGGGAACACCACCAGCTTGCGCAGCGGAAAATCCTCACCCAAGTCGCTGCGTAGCCCATCGGAGAATCCCTCTAGCACCATGCTCTCCTCACGCCCGAGTTCGGCCACCGTGATCGATTTATCATCCTCGAACAATGTCCCCTGCAGCGCGCTCTCGGCGATCGGTTGCGACACATCGGCGATGTGCACCAAAAATCCGAAGCGCTCCTGCCACAGTAGGAAGCAATGTGGCCTGGCAGCTTGATTCCCCGTTCTCTCGCCGAGCGAGAACCATACCTGGAACTCGTCTGGTAGTTTCTTGAACTGCCTGAAGGTCATCGCGACCGGTTTCGAAACCCGACCACTCAACTTGCTAGGAAATGTCCGTGCCATGCCTAGCGATGATCGCCCACGAGGGTGGCCGATTCAAACAAACTCATCAGGATTGCCGCCCCCTCCCAGCGGGATCGCATCGCCTCCGCGTATTCGCGTAGCGCCACCGAGTGCAACAGCAGCACCTTCGTGCGCGCACGCGTCACCGCCACATTCAGCCGCTGCGCCTGGAACAGAAAACCGCCGAGCTTTTCGAGGAACAGAAAATCGGAACTGGCGAAGCTACAGATCACCACCTCACGCTCCTGCCCCTGGAAACGCTCGACCGTGTCCACCGTCACTGCCCGCCCAGCTTCAGAGAATCGATCGCCGCGCAATAGCGTCCGGATCCGCCCCGCCTGTGCCCGGAATGGCACGACGATCCCGATCTCCTCCGCACGCAAGCCGCTCGCCAACAGGTCCCGGACGAGGTCCGCCGCCAGCTCTGCCTCCTCATCACTACGCGATTTCGCCCCGTGGTGATCGAGTTCCACCCGCAGTAGGCATGGCTCCGCGCCCAGCAGTTGCGGGTAGGAACGCGCCACCGATTTCAACGCCAGGCGATGCCCCGCAACCGCTGCCGCTGCTGCCAGTTCGCCACTGTAGAACGACTCGCTCGGCCAGCGTGTCAGCGGTTCATTCATCCGGTAGGTCGTGTTCAGAGTGGTCGGCTTGCACTGCCGGGCAAGCCGCGCGAACACCGAGGCACGGGTCGGGTCATCCTGGTGCATCAATGACACCGGCGGCAGCTGGCGGTGATCGCCAAAGAAAAACCAACGATCCGATTTTAACATCACCATCGCCGCCGACGGCAACGTCAACTGGCTGGTCTCATCCAACACCGCAGAATCAAAGTGTGCCGCCGCTAGGCGAAAACTCCACAGCGCGAAGGGCGTCGCGCCGATCACATAAGGGCCGTCGTGATCGACCAGCTGGCTCGCCTCTAGGTCGGAAAACACCTTGAACGGGAATTGTTCGCCGACCACCGGATCCGAGATCTTCACCACCGGACAACGATCCCCAAGCAGCTCGTGCACTTTAGCCAGAGCGTGATGGATCGCGCGATGGGTGAACGCTGTGAGCAACACTCGATGCCCCTGCTCCACCAACTGCTCGACCAGCCGCACCAGTGTGTGCGTTTTCCCAGTCCCCGGCGGTCCCTGCACCAGGTGGAACGGGCTTGAGGCCAGACAGGTCGCGACCGCATCCGCCTGCGATTCATCCATCGGGATGTCTGCGCCCTCGAAGCCGTCCAGCACCTCATCGTAGATCCCAAAATCGATCTCGCTCTCCGGCTCCCCGAACAGCACCGGGCAGACCTCATCTCTGCCATGTTCGGTCTCACCGAGCGCATCGATCGCCTTGAGATAGAATCGCGACAGGTCAACAAGATCCTCGTCGATCGTCCAGCCATCACGCTCGCTCAGACCCAAGCCCGCAGCCGACGCACAAGAGAAGGTCAGGCCTTTATCGGTCAGGCCGATCAACTCGGCGCTCACAAAATCCGTCTCGGGTGAATCACGGCTGAGCCGCACCCTCTCGCGCTCGCGGAAGAACGCGAAATCCTCCCGCGGAACCTGGAAATGCGCCATGCCACGTTCACCATCCAACGAGTCCAAGCGCAAGGGACCGAGGGATCTCCCCGCAGCGACGCGCTCCACCAAGGGCTTGCGCCACAGCTTCTGCATCCGCACCTCCTGCAGGCGCAATTCCTCATGCACTTCGTAGCGCACCGCCTTCAGCTCATCGGCTAGGGAGTCGCTCATTGTGTTCTAGCAACCCACACCTGCGACAGCTAAGAGCCCCCCAGAAAGTTACCTCTACCGCCTACTCCTCGATGCCCACGTGCGATTCACCACCGGCTTCCTCAGTCGAAGGTAGTGGCACCGGCGGGACCTGGCCACCATCAGCAGCAGCAGCGGTGACCTCACTCTCAGAACCAGCCGGCTTCGGCTCGGCACTGGCCGTACGGTTGCCTAGCGAGATCAGCTGCGAGGTGGTGACGAAGCGGAAATTCTTGGCCAGCAGGCCATCGAGCGCCTGTGGCATCGCCACGATGCTGGAGGCGTGGATGTCGTGCACCAACACGATCCCACCAGCCCGCGTGCGCGAGATGATGCGGTTGGCGACGACGCTCGGACCAGGCTTCTTCCAGTCCTCAGGATCCACCGACCAGTGGATGTTCGGGTAGCCCCAGGTGTCTTTGATATAGATTTTTTGTGAACTTGTTAGGGCACCGTAGGGAGCACGCATAACACGCGGATTCACCCCGCATGCCGCTATGATCGCATCGCGGCAACCATCCATTTCCCTCTTGATGCGAGCATTGGACATCTTCGAGAGGTTGCCGTGGGTGACGGTATGGTTGGCGATCTCATGACCCTCCGCGACGATGCGCCTCATGATGTCCGGGTAGCGCTTAGCGTTGGTGGCGACGACGAAGAAGGTGGCCTTGATATTGCGCTGCTTGAGCATGTCGAGCAGGCGGGGCGTGTTGGTGCGGTGCGGACCATCGTCGAAAGTCAACGCGATGTGGTTGCCGCCAGTGGCAACGCTGTGGTAGGTCGTCGACTTCGCCCTACTGAGATCGAGTTTGACGTTGGTGCTCTGGTTGCGGCCAGGCGGGCGGCTAGGATTCGTTCCAGTCGTGTTGTTGGCGACCTTGTTGCGACTGTCGGTCAGCGCCTTGTCGATGTCCTTCTTCCACTTCGGATTGCCAGTGGTGTTGCCAGCAACTTTGGTCTCCGTCCCCTGGCGGAATGCCTCCTTGGCTTTGTCAGCCGCTTTCTGGTCTTTGCTTTTGAACAGACCACAGCCTGAAAAGATAAGCGAAACGACCAGGCAGGAACTGAGGATTCCCAAATAGAGAGAGAGAGAACGAGATTTGCGCATAGAGAAACTATGGTAACACTAACTTTTTAAAAACGCTAATTAGAATCCAGCTCCAAAATCAATGTAGTCAGACACAGCTCCTAGAGCAATGCACCTACTCCGCCTCTTCCGCCTCCTCGCCATTCTCCGGTGGCGTCATTTCCGCCAACTGGAGAAACTCGGCGACGCCGTCGATTGAGATCGTCGTGTCCTGCTCGGGAAAATGCATCTCCAGTTGCATCGATCCCTTCAGCTCGGTGCGCATGTCGTAGTTTTTGTAGAGCGAACGCATGATCGTCCCGGTGAGTGCTATCTGCACTTTCATCCCAGCGCTCCCCGCCATCTGGAAGGTGCCGGTGATATCGATATCGACGCTGATCGCGCCACAGCGCTGGCCGCGCAGGACGGTGATCTCATCGAGCCGGCAGGTGACCTCGCCCTCCTCGACGATGAGGCGCGGGCTGACGATGATGCCGAAAGCTTTCGGGTCGGCCTTCCAAACCTGCCCGAGCTTGAGCGGCTCGGCCGGGTAGAGATCCTCGGCCCCTTCGTCCCAGAGCGTGCCGAGCATGCGCAGATCGATCTCCTGCAGGTGCGTTAATTTGATCTCCGAGGGCGAGAGCACCCAAGGCGCAGCGCTGTCGGTGCGGGTCACCTCAAACGGGATACCCGTCAGCGTCGATTCGGTGCGCTCCTGCTTGGGCTTGCCTTCCATCACCGCCTCGAAGGTGCGCGACATCTCATCGATCTTGAACGTCCGTTCGGTCGGCGACACCTGCTCGACCTCCCAGAGGTCACGCATGATCATGGTGGCACTGCCCGGGATGATGACGTCGGCGCGGGTCATCGTCAGGTTCGCGCCCGCCATCGTCAGCGTCGCCCGATTGTGGAAAACTGTGCCCGGCAGGCGATCGCCTTTCGCGCGCAGGTAGATCGCTTTCTGCAGCGGCGGCAAACTAATGTCCTGACCCGTACCGCCGACTTTCGGTTTGCCAGCTTCAGATTCGTCGCAAGCACAGAGGAAAACTGCGCTACAGATACAGGCGAAGGAGGATAGGAGAGAGAGGACGCGGGTCATCGGGCGGGAAATGTAGGCTCCTTTGCCGGAAATGCTAGCCGGGAGGATGTAAAAGTGCTCCGTGATCACGACAATCATACTTTCCAACCTTTCACTTTCACACCTTCGCACTCTTCAGTCAGTGCACATAGACCCGCGACACCCGCTGGCTGATCGAGGTGAAAACCTCCCAGGCGATCGTGCCCGCCTTGTGCGCGACCTCCACCGCGAGGATCGATTCGGCACCCTGCTCGCCGATCAACACCACCTCGTCGCCGGCTCCCACCACGTCACCGAGCCCGGTCACGTCGACCATGATCTGGTCCATTGTCACCCGGCCGAGCAGCGGGCAGCGCTGCCCGCGGATTAGCACCTCCGCGCCCTTCCCGGAGAGCGCCCGCTGGTAGCCATCGCCATAGCCGACGCTCACCGTCGCAACGCGCGTGAAGGGCACGCGATCGGTGGCAAAAGTGCGCCCATAACTGACGCTGCTGCCCGGCGGCAGATCGCGCACCAGCGAGATGCGCGACTTCCAGGCGAGCGCCGGGTGCAGTTTTTCTTGGTGTTCCGTTAGTGGCGAGCTCCCGTAGAGCATCAGTCCCGCTCGCACCAGGTTGGTCGCATCGCTCGGGAAGCCGAGCACGCCGGCGCTGTTGGCAATGTGCACCCAGCGCGGCGCGAGTTCCGCCGCCTCCACCCGCTCCAGAAATCTCCCGAGCTGCTCGCGCGTGTAAGCCTCGTCCACATCCGCCGAGGGGTAGTGGCTCGCCACGCCGACG
>JBLHKE010000432.1:0-6780 GCA_047619485.1 Verrucomicrobiales bacterium
CCGAGGCCAATCACTCATACGCCAGCGTTTCCTCTCTCGAGCTCCACAGCAACCTGCTCATCAGCGGGCGGGAAGTGAGCGGGGTGGATGGCCTCGATGGCACCGACCCCGACAATGACCCGCATTTCAAGACGCCAGTAGACCCGGATAGTGCGCCGACGACGGCGGGTTCCCTCCAGCCACGTCTTGATTCGCTGACGGTGAACACAGGTAATGATGCGAGGATTTCTCTTGCGAATGATGTGGCCGGCGGCGATCGCAAAGTCGGGCGGGTTGATCTCGGTGCCTACGAATTCCAGCGCGAAATTATCTACGTCGACGCTAACGGTCCGACGGCCGGCGACGATGGTTCCAGCTGGGCTACGGCGTTTAATTTTCTCAGTGATGGCTTGGCCGTTGCTTCATCTGGAAACTCGATTTTCATCGCCGAGGGCATGCATTTTCCGGATGAGGGTACTTGGCGCACGGATGGCAACCGCGACTACCGTTTTGACCTTCAAGACGAGGTCAATTTGCACGGCGGTTTCCCGACGGGCGGGGGGAGGCGTGATATCGCCGCCAACGTGACAGTGCTTTCTGGTGATATCGATCAGGATGACGAAGATGCGGATGGGAACGGGATTACCGAGTCGCACACGCAGGTCGTGGGGGGAAATTCTTTTCGTGTCATCGATGTCGATTCGGTCTCGGGGATTGTGGTTGAGGGGCTGACGATCTGTGGCGGTCGTGGGGATGAGTTTGAGCGCCTCTCTGGGGCTAATGCCGCTGTAATATCGTCTGAGCTGACATTCATAGATTGCAGGTTTTTGGGCGGCTATACCTACGCGGTTGCAACT
The DNA here is from genome assembly GCA_047619485.1 of Verrucomicrobiales bacterium. Taxonomy (GTDB): domain Bacteria; phylum Verrucomicrobiota; class Verrucomicrobiia; order Verrucomicrobiales; family DEV007; genus JBLHKE01. The sequence goes on from JBLHKE010000432.1 coordinate 837, forward strand.
GGTGGGGGAATCAGTGGATCCGGGGGCGGGATGCGTATCACTCGATCGGATGTTGGCCTAGAGCGCTGCCAGTTTTCGGGTAATTTATCGCTCTTCGGAGGTGGAATCTGGATGCAAAGTAGTTCGGTAAGCCTCATTTCATGCTATTTTTTTGAGAATGAGGGAATTGCGCTCGAGAGTGCGTATGCTGGTAGTGTCTTGGAAATGACTAACTGTGTCTTGGCGGGGAATACAGGAGGGGCGATCTCACTGTCGAGGACGGCCGCTACCGTGACGAATTGCACCATTTCTGGTAATACGGGTGGGGCGATCGGTATGGTTTCGGATAGTTCTTGCTCGCTGATTAACAGCATCATTTGGATGAACGATCACAATGGTGAGACGAACACTGCACGGGCGTCGATTTTCGATCCGGACGGTGGGATGAGCTACTCATTCAGCTTGGTGGAGAATATCGACTTGAGCGGGATCGGTAATGGGAATCTTGATGGCACTGACCCGCGAAATGTCCCAGCGTTTGTCGATCCGATTGATCCTGCTACGGCGCCATCGAATGATGCGGATCTGTCCCTGGCGCGCCGCTCGCCGGGGTCTGGTGCGGGAGACATTGATGCGAACTCGACCGCTGTGGATGTGCGCGGGTTGCCTAGGACTACTTCTGGCCGGATCGATCTCGGAGCCTACGAGCAGGGTGAGGCTCGTGCTCTGGATGTGGATTTGGACTGCCTGCCGGATTTCTGGGAGCGGCACTACAGCCCGGAGAATTCTGCGACTGCGATGGACGCGATGGCTGACACGGATGGGGACGGCTTAGCCAACTTTGAGGAGTTCTACTTCGGGCTGAATCCGCACAAGGCCAACGCTCAGGCAGACTACATGGAGATTAAGATCATCGCTTCGCTTTTCGAAGGGGAGCCTCAACTTCTACTGGAGTGGAGAGAATGGGGGCCGGCAGTTGCCTATGTTACCCCTTTTCCGGAGAAGTCCTCTGACCTGCGTGTGTGGTCGCGTGGGGGGATGCACTTTAGCGGCATTAACAGGAGGAGCGGCTACAATAATATGGTTTTAACAGAGCCAATATCTGCGGCGAACCCTCGTGGTTTCATGAAGGTGGTATTGTTCCGGCGCTGTGGATTGCTCATTGGCTTTTAACTCGTAACGGGTCCTTAGCGGGATTGAGCGACGCGGGCAGAAGAAAGTAGAGGTCTACTTACTGTGGCGCCACTTCTCTGACCCACTGCTCGTGCATTTTCTTGAGGCGATCTACGATTTCTGGATTCTCTTTGGCATAATTTTTCACTTCAGGATTCTCATCGCTCAGGCGGTGGAGTTTCAAGCCGGGAAAGAAGAGTTTCCAATCGCCATCACGCACCGCCCATCTCTTCTGCCACTGGAAATGTAGAACGCCGCCGTAGGAGGATTCTGCATCGGGCGATTCAATAATCGGCAGCAGGCTGTGACCGTCTAATTTGGATTCGGTTGTGGCGTCGCAGAGTTCCAATAGCGTTGGAAACCAGTCCATCGAAGTGACGACCTGGTCACGCACCTCTCCTTTTGGCAATCGCTTCGGGTAGCTGATGATCGCCGGTACGCGGATGCCGCCCTCGAGGAAGTTTCCTTTGTGGCCGATCCATTTTCCCGTGCTGCCACCTCCGCTAGCACCATAGAAATGATCTTTCGGGTGGCCGCTCTTGTGATTGTCGATGCGGATTTTATTGCCGGTCTCTTCGGAGTGGCCGTTGTCACTCATGAAGATCACGATCGTATTCTCGCGCAGACCGAGCGAATCGAGTTTGTCGACGATCTGGCCAATGTAGTGATCGGTGGTCGTGACGATGGCGCCATACGAACGGCGCGCCGGATCCCCCATATCCTTGTAGGGTTCCTCGAATCGCTTCAGCGCCTGCTCTGGGTAGTGGGGGATGTTGAACGGGACGTAGAGGAAAAATGGATGTGCTCTGTTCTCGTCGATAAATTTTAGGCTACGCTGCACCATCAGCTCGGGAAAATACTCGCCAGGCTTCTCTACCGGGGTCGTGCCCTCATAGAGGTCGTGGAATCCCGTGCCGTGGAGGAAGTAGTGATTGTAGTTGTCGATGAAGCCATCGCGGATCCCGAAAAACTCGTCGAACCCCTGTTTCTTCGGGCCGAAATCGCGGTGCGCACCGAGATGCCATTTGCCGAAGATCGCAGTGCGGTAGCCGGCAGGTTTAAGCGCCTCGGCAAGCGTGATCTCTCCGAGCGCCATGTTCACACCCTTCGCCGCATTCATGTCACCCTGCGTCCAGCTGTTGACGCCGCCACGCTGCGGATGTCGTCCGGTCAAAAGCGCTGCCCGCGCTGGGCAGCAGACGGTGTGCGCATAAGCCTGGGTGAAGCGCACCCCGTTGGCTGCCAGCTTGTCGATGTTCGGGGTGTGCAGATCGTTCGATCCGTAGCAGTTGGCGTCGAGCGTTCCCTGGTCGTCGGTGAAAAGAATGACGACGTTTGGTTGCGCTGGTCCGGCAAAGGCCGGCGCGGCGAGAAGAACGGTGACGATGATTGAAAAAAGAGATTTCATCCTTCGATCATAGCGGTGCTCCTGAATCGATCAAGATCTGGGGATCACTCAGAATCGACCATTAATCTCAAGGGCAGCGCTCTACTCATCTGCCGTGACGACATCCGCCAGGCTGGGGTGGCGCGCATCCGCCATCGCCCACTGAACCGTGGCAAGACCCATCAGCAGTGGGACTCCAACTTCGATGCTCTCTTCGACCAGCGAGAGGAGAAGCACCAACCTGTCCTGCCGCTTGTCGAGCGCGTCCATGTCGAGGCGGTTGTCTAGAATGTAGGCCACCGCCACAAATAGCAACATCCCAGCGACCGAGATCGCATACGGTCGCCCGCGCTTCAAATCTTCGAACCAGCGCCGGCCAGAGCCTCTCACTAGCTTCCACAGCGCGGTCAAAATAGCGATGAACACCATCGCGACCACCAGCTTTTCGATCAGGCCGACATCGACCGAACGCCACCAGCGGGTCGAGTTGATCTTCTCCATCCGATCAGCCGTCGTCGGGCGGATGTGAAAATCGAGCTCGCGCAGGATGCAGGCAAGCAGGATGACGGCCACATAACAACCGCCAACCCAACGCCTGCGGATGACCACTGCCATGCAGGCCAGTAGCGCCAGCCAGAAAAACCATACCGTGATCTTCTCCAACACCCCATCTTCGGTCCGGTTCTCGTAAGCCACTTCGTAGGGCATTTTGAAAAAGACGTACGCGACCGCGATCAGCGCAAGCCCTAGCGCGACAACAAACGCGACGGCGATGCGACCCGAGCGCCAGGTCGTAGGGTGCTTTGAGTGATTCTGACTAATTCCCATTTGGCGGCGATCATAGCTCTAGGATGGGAAAATCACAGCTCGATTTTGTTGCCGCGTGGTATCCGACGACCCGCGTTCCACCGTCGACGTCGGTCGAACCGCCTCCGGGCATAGAGAAAGAAGCGGAGTCAGAGGCAATCTTGACCAGTCCCTTTTTTCCATGACCCCTTTTTTCCAGAATTATCAGGGAAGCACATTTTCCGACCCGGTTCCTCTCGGTGCTTGTCAGGCAGTGGCTTCGCCAACGAGGCTCGGGGATGCGCCGAGGCGGTAGTGAAACTGCATGGAGCACCCGGTAGAGATGTCGTCGATTCCCGTGACTTCGCGGATGCCGGTTAGACTTGAATCGTGGATCCGAAGCAGGTGCTTGCCGTGGGTCGTGATCGTGGTGAAGAGATAAGCTCGGTAGAGCGGTTCGGGAGGGGGCGGGATGTGGATGGCGGCGGCGGGTAGGCGGTCGCCCGAAAGAGAAGCCCATGACCGGATGGTCGCAGCGTTCAATTCGAAGACGGGACCCACTGGAATCCTATCCGGCTGCCCCTTTGAAGGCTGCCCCTCTTCTTCCGGCACGATCACGTCGATCTTCTTCGCGGTATCGACGAGGAAGGCGTCCACTCGCACCGACTCGGGCACGATGATGGCGTCGGGCGCCTGATTAAGGAGATGGCGTATGATGGCGACCTGCGGTTCCTTCTCGAGTGCCGCGCTCATGGTCTCGGAAAGGATAATGTCAGGGATAGAATCCGCGGGGATGGTGTAATCACAGGCATCGGCAACGACATAGGCATCCACGCTGTCGGCGAGGCCGAGCCGGCGGACGACCGATCTCACGTAATCGATAGAAACCGGATGAATATCGAGAATCGTGAAGCGGACAGCCTCCGGCGGAAAGACCGTCATGAGGGGGACGGCGAGCGTCGCGTAGGGCCCGGATCCGGCGTAGAGGACGCGGACGGGTTCCGATGGTTTCCTCTCGATGACGCTTGCGATGGCGTCATGCAGTCCGCGCAGGAAGATGGCAGTACGCTGGAATTCGCCTGCGCACATCGCCGCTTGAGTCGGTGAAATAGCGAGTCCTTCACCGGACGGGGTTTCGCCCTCGGTGATGTCCTGGCGGGACTCGATCTGAAAATCGGCGGCGTTCTCAAGAATGTCGACCAGTTCGCCTACGACGCCGGCGAGAATGCCTCTGGAACCTTCGTGGGTCAGCGTTTCGACGGTGAGGTGCTTGAATTGCCCGATGATGGAGTCGTCCAAGGTGGCGGTTTTGTCGCCAGGAAGGGGAGCTGGTGAATCGGCGTCTATCATGGAGTTTGTCGAGCCTCTGGTCTCGTCACTTCTCGAGGAACATAGGAGCCTTATCGCACGTTAGCCAGCAAACGGAAGGGAATTTTCTCCGCGAGCGATCGAAATCCGCGACATGCTCCAGTTGGACTGAGATGGTCGAAGTAACAGGGGTTCCCCTCCGCCTACGGTGCATTTAATCAACCGAACTTATAGACGTGACTCCGGAGGTGAAAACCTACCTCTTCAGGATTCGCCCAGTTCCCTCGCAGCCGCTTCCCGTAGTTTATCCTTTTTGCTTTTACGGCGCCCTTTGATCCCGCCGGTACTAGGTGAAGACGGTGGCGCTATCTCGGTGGGTTCAAAACCGGAGATCTCTTCTCGAGGGATATTCAATCGATTGCGTTTCTCTATCAGGTTGAAGTGAGCCTGAGTGTCAGCGGTGACGAAACTAATCGCAATGCCGGCCTCACCTGCCCGACCGGTGCGACCAATGCGATGAGTGTAATCGGCAGGTGAACGTGGCAGGTCATAATTGAGCACTGCCGGTAGCTGTGCGATGTCGAGTCCGCGTGCGGCGAGATCAGTGGCTACCAATACCTGAATCGACGAGTCTTTGAATCCATTCAGAATCTCAGTGCGCACCCCTTGACTAAGGTCACCATGAAAAGAAAAAGCCTCGATGCCTGTGCGCTGCAGTTTAACTGCGACGTGATCTGCTGTGTATTGTTTCGCGACAAAAACCAGCACCCGTCCCCAGCCTTCAGCGGCGATCAAATGGCGGAGCAAAGGAGTACGCTTTGCAGTATCGACTCGGATGGCGCGTTGTTGAATGTCCGGTGCATCCAGCGGGTCAGTGTCCAAATGGATCCGGGTGGGCTCTCGCAGGAGATTCCCGGCCATCGACTCGACAGAAGCGGGGAAGGTGGCAGAGAACAGCAGGTTCTGGCGACGCTTCGGCAACAGTGCCAGGATGCGTTTCAATTCATCAGCAAAGCCCAGATCAAGCATGCGATCAGCCTCATCCAGAACCAGGGAACTCACATTGGAAAGCGTCACCGCGTTGTGTTCGACAAGATCGAGAAGCCGCCCCGGAGTGGCGACGATGAAATCAGCGCCGCCGCGCAAGGCCATCATTTGAGGATTGATCGAAACCCCACCCACCGCACTGATCACCTTGACCCGTTCTGGAAGATGTCTGGAGAATTGCTGCACCACATCGCGGACCTGGGACGCGAGTTCACGGGTCGGCACGAGGATTAAAGAGTGAACCTGCTTCGGTTTTTCACGCGG
>JBLHKE010000433.1:0-6761 GCA_047619485.1 Verrucomicrobiales bacterium
GCGGCATCGGCAGGTGGAAATCGTCCATCGCTAGTCCACTGGCTGACGCGTTTGACGATTCCGGCGAGCCACTGGTCAGAGTTCGTCCACGCCTGCATGTCCTCGGGGAGCCAGAGTTGTAATAGGTAGTCGCTGAGCTGGCTGTTGCGTGAGAACGAGGCACCTCGCGAGTTAGTGACGTAAGTGGCGCCGGTCGATGAGTAGATCACGCGGCGTGTCGAATAAGACGACGAGGTGCTGATTTCTATAGGGAGCATGACGAGTTCGAGCCCGTCGAGCGCCCGTTCGGAGTTGCCGCCACTGGCGAGGAATAGGGTGGCCAGTTCTAGGGTCGCGCGGTTGCCTGTCTGCTCGGTCTGGTGGTCAACGAGCACCTGCTCACAGATTTGGCGGCAGCGCTGGTAGACCTCCGGGGCCTGGAGTTCGCGCTGCCATGTCGACAAGACGAAGGAGTGGAACTGAGAGCGCGAGTTGGCATCGTTGCGCGCTGGGGTCATCAGTCCGAGTACCGTGTCGAGCGCACGCAGTCGGACGTCTCCCTCGAGGTGCTTGCGGATCTCTTCTACCAGACGGTTCGCGGTGAGATTGTTCTGATAGTAGTTGTAGCGGCCGGTGAAGCTAACCTGCGCACCACTCCAACGGAAGAGCGGCAGCGCCATCTCCTCGTTCCCCCGTTTGGATAGACAGCGAGCAAGGCGCAGAGATTTCCACTGATCGGCCGGATCGAGGGTATCGACTTGGAGCTTGAGGTAACTGGCCGCAGCCTCTCCCCCCGCGTCTGGATACTGTTCGAGCACGGCGAGCAAGAAGTGTTGATCAAGCAGGCTCAGTTCGCCCTTTTTCTCGGCGTCGAGGTATTTGGTGATTACCTGGTCGACCCCATCGGTCTCGACGCGCTTGGTGGCCAAGGCGACCAACATGTCTTCGAATGCTTGCCCCTGATACTGCTGGGTGGTGAGGGTTAGCAACCAGTGATCCATCTCAGAGGCGGCAAACTCCTCGGTTCCTACCGCCTCGAACAGGCTAACAGGTTTGGGTTGGTCGGGGTTTTGGCCACGCACTGAGGACGGCAGATTGCTACTAGGTTTGCGATTGAGGAAAGCTTCGAGACCACCACGGGACGGCGCTTGAGTAACCGAGGACGGCGTTCGGCTCGGTGGTGAGTTTGGCTTACCCGTAGGCCAGATGAAAATCCGGCCATCCAGCGCCCGATTTGTGTAAAATCTGCTACTATTTCCGAGATTTGGGAATTGTCGCCACAGCCGCCGAAACGCCACCTGTGCCTCGTCGGGCTGATTGGCATCGTAGTGTTTTTTGACCAGCTGGACGCTGGCCGGCTCGATCATTTTTTCCTGTGCTTCGTCTGACTTGACTGGATCTTTTGATTCGTCGACTTGCTCATTGGCCGACCGACCCGCTGCGCCTAACTTGGTGGCCGTAACCACCTTCGGTGCGGGACCCGGCGCCTTAGGTTGCGTTGTCGTTTGGCTAGTAGGGGTCGAATCTTTTATCTCTACCTTTATCTTGTAACGGGCGGCCTGAACCGGCTGGGCGAGCTTCTGCCACGCCCGCTCGAGCTCGGCGCGGTGCTGATCTTTTTGCGGTTCAAGTTTGGCCACTGCCTCTAGCGCTTTGATCGCCTCGTAAGGTCGGCCCATCGCCTCGAGCTGCGTCTTGAGTTCAAGTAAGAACGATAATTCCTTGGGCTGCCTTTCGCAGGCCTGCCGGAGCGCGCCGAGGATGCGCTCTTGATCACCTGTCTTGCGGACCAGCAGGAGACGTTTTTTCTGAAAATCGACACTGTCGGGGCCGGCTTCTGCTTGCTGCTCGTCAAGGATGGACAAGAATGTGTCGGGGTTTTTACTCAGGAAAGTGCGCAGCAGCACACTGTCGAACTGGGCCTCTTTCTCGACCGCATTGCTGAATTCGCGCTTGGCGATCTCGAGTGCGCGTTCGGTCTCGCCAGCGCTCTGCCATGCCTGTGCCTGTGCGGCGAGCCACGCCGGTTGGGTCTCCTCTGGCTGCTCCGCTGCGATCAGTTCCAACATCTTCGCCTGGAACCCGAGGTTGGGTGATCCGGTCTTGGTGTAATTAGAGTAGTAGTTGCGCGAATTGCTCTGGTAAACCTTGAAGAGATCCGGGGTGGCCCCGCTGGCTATCTCCTCGGCGAGTTCGAGGAAATTCCGCTCGAGTGCGGCGTCCATCTTGTGTGGGTACTGGGCGACGAGGCTGAAGACGATGCCCGCACGATCGGATGATTTGGCATCGCGGTAGAGTTCCCGTAGCAAGGTCTGGTAGTCCTCTTTGCCAAGCGAACTCATCATCGGTGCGATCTGGCGGACGTAGTAACTACCGCGTGCCAGCATCTGCTCGACCTGTGGTCTGATTGTCTCGATCGGCACGGTGAACGATTTTCCAGTGAACTGCTTGAGCCTTCCCAAGTAGTAGTAAGCGGATCGGCCGAGGTCATCCTGTTGTCCGAGCACGTCGCCCACATAGGCCGAGAGCCGATCGCGGGCAGCCTGCTCGATGAGTGGGAAACTCCGGACGAGCATATCGACACTGGCTTGGAGCTTAGTTCCCTTCGGCGCTTTATTGATCATGTAGGTGGCGAGCTGCTCGATGACTGCGGAGTCTTTGAGATACCTCGCCGCAGCGAACAGAGTGTTGAAATCAGCGCTGCCGCGGCTGCCGGCTAGCAGGGCATCGAGGTCTCGAAGTAGGACGCGTGCGCCCTGATCATCACCAGCGAGGATCCGCTGGAGAATCTTATTGATACCACTCGATCCCGGCTCGCCGCCCAGCGACTTCACGGCCTGGGCATAGCCCGGGTTTTTCTGAAATGCCTCGGCGAGATCGCGAGCCCGCCGCTTGTAGCCCCACGAGTTCCATTCGTTGCAGATCGTGGCGAGCAGCGATTCTTCGTTGGGGAGAGATCGTAACAGCGTCTCGGCGAGTTTGCTCGCATTTTCGAGATCGCCATTGGCCAGCGTTACCCGTCTGAGGAGGACACTGCGGCGTGCGATGCGCGGCAGGTTTGCCAAGGAGAGCTTCTTCTCATCGATCCCCCCGACATCGCCTCTCTCGGCTGAGGCACGTTTCAAATCTGCTGCGAGTGCCTCGCCATAGTCTTTGACGAGGTTCGCATACCCTTCACCCGAACCGGCGGTGGCGAGGACGCCGATGAGGGCACGGTCGAAGTACTTGTCGAAGTCATCGATATTGCGAGAGTAAGCGTAGCTCTGACTGCTCCCGGTGTTCTCCTTCTTGACGCTGAAGAGCGATTGCCCGTCGAGCAATAAATCGAGCGCACGCCGGTAGGCTGTGGCGGCCTCGTCGCCGCGACCGAGTTGCTCCTTGAGTTCGCCGACCTTGAGCACCAACCCGACATCGCTGAACTCGCCGATGAGGAGGTTCTCGTAGCCACGCAGGGCACTCTTGAAGTATCCTTTGCCCTCGAAGGTCGAGGATATCTTGCGCTGGTAACCGCCGTAGTCCGAGTTCTCGTTCGCTTTGTCGAAGGTCGCGCTCGCATTGCGAACGTCGCCGTCGTCGAGGAAGCTGGCGCCGAGGTCGAGGTAGACCTGTGGCGGGATGGCTTCGCCGATCCCGATTAGACGGCGGCCGTAGTTCAGCATCTGCTGCTTGGCCTTCAGCTTGGCATCGCTGCGCGGAACACCGCTACCGCCGAGACCGACACGCGCGAGTTCCATCAATTCACGCAGTTGGGAAGTGCGTCGCTCGCCGGCGATCGGCAGGGTTTCAGCCAGCGCGCGCATCCTCATCGGCTGGTCGCGTAGTTCCTCCGACATATCGGCTAGCAGCTGGTAAAGGTAGAGCTTGTCGTCTTTCCCGGCGAGGCGCTCGAGGATCGCGCGGCGCGCCCACTGCATCGTCTGCGGCTCGAGCTTGGATCCCATCCGCGGGTTGTTCATGTTGAGCAGGCCATCGATGGCGATGGTGAACAGGTCGTCTTTGTCGGCGTTCTCGACGAGGTATTGGAAAATTCCGAGCGCCTGTTTGCCCTTGCCGAGCGTCTGCATGGCCTGCCCGAGCAGCAGGTAGGTATCGATGCGATTGGGGTTCTCGGCGACGCCGCGCCAGTAGGCTGCAGCGGCCTCGTTGTGCATTCCGGCGATCTTTAAGACGCCGGCTTCGAACTCCGCGCTGGCCGGGTTGTGATCGAGATCACGCATCTCGGTTAGGATCGCCTGCGCCTGGTCGTTGCGGCCACGCTCGAGTGCGCTCATCGCCAGCTGGGTGAAGTATTCGGGCATGCCCTCCGGGTCGAGCTTCATCAGCTCGCGGATGGTTTTCTCGTAGTGGTAGTAGTCGTTGCACATCACGTAGATGCGCGCCTGTTCCTCGAGCATGGCGATCTCGCTGCCACCGGACTGCCTCATGAATTCCTGCACGATCTCCGAGGCTGATACTGGGTCGCCGACCTTGGTGTAGAGCCGCACTAACAATCCGCTATCGCGCTTGTCCGCCTTGCCGTCGGCGAGTTTCTCCTCGAGTTCGATGGCGATGTCGGCCAGCTTGCCGAGCCGCGAAGCGGTGGCCATCAGGCGGTCTTCGATGTAGCGGAGGCGGCCGGGGGAATCGATGCGCAGCCACACCGATTTCCATGAATCGTAGGCTTTTTCCTCTTCGCCGACCTCGGAGTAGAGCCAGGCGAGGCGGGTTTCGAGATCCGAGGAGAAATTGTTCGGCCCGCGGGCGGTGCGTAACTTTTCGAGAATTTCGGCAGCCTTGTCCTGGCGGCCGACCTGCTCCCATGCCTCGGCAATCGTGGCGCGCTCGGAAGCGTCGGGAGCGGCGATCTCATCCATGCGTGCGAGCACGGCGATCTGGCCGTCCTGGTTGCCGCGGACCTTGTTCAGATCAAACATGAATTGCAGTGCGCCTAGTTTTTCCTTGTCGGTGCCAGATTTGACGACGTCCTCGGCGAAGGCGGTGGCGAGCTGGTCGAGCCCAAGATCCATGGTAGCGCCTGCGGCCGCCAACAACGAACCGGTGGTAGCCTCGGCGCGATAGTCGTCCCAAACTGCCAGCCCCATATTGCGCTCGCCGCGTTCGAGATAGAAACGGCACAGACCCGAGCGCCACTCGAGCCGGCGCGGTTCTTCCACAATCATCTTGCCGAGATTTTCGACCAGCAAATCATCGCGCCCGGCCTCGCGGCAAATCTCTAAAAGTTCGCGGCGCATGTCAGCGGTGAAGGCCTTTTCGCCATCAGCAAGGGCTGCCGTTTTGGCCTTTTCAAACAGTGCCAATGCCTCCTCGGAATCGCCGCGCTCACGCAGCAGATCGATCCACGCGTCACGCGCCTCCTCGGGGAGTTCAGGTGTTGCGGCGAAGCGCTCGATGAGTTGCTCGAGACTGTTCGCTCGCCGGTAGGATTCGGCGAGGACGGTGAGAGAATATCGCCGGTCACGCTTCAGCTTGGCAGACATGAGCGCCTGCCATGCAGCTTCCTGCGCCTTGGGCATGTCGTTGGCAGCCATGGCCCATTCGGCGATGCGGATCTGCTGCTTGAATCGCTCGTTCCCCTGCTCCGCCGGATTGTAGAGCTCCAACGCCTGCTTAGGTTTGTCCGCCAAGGCTAGGATGAGGGCGGCGCGGTTCTGGAAAGCTGGGTCGCGGTCAGCGGCGAAGGCAGCCAGGTCGGTCTCGAATTTCTCCAGCTTGGCGCCGGTCGTCTTGAGCAGGGCGAGGCGCAAGCGGACGCGCTCGGACAGCTCCTCATCAGGCTTGGACTCGAGAACTTTGAGGAATTGCTCAGCAGCCTCATCGGGTTTGCCCGCTGCGTCGAACAGCTGGCCGACGCGGAACAGGACGAGCGGGTGATCGTTGGATGCTGCAGCTTGTTCGAACAGCTCGCGCGCGTCGTCGAGGTTGCCGTAGCGCCAATGCAACGAGGCCGCTAGCCAGAGGGCAGCAAAGTCTTCATCGTCGGCGTCGATGAGATCGTCGAGACGTTCGAGCAGCGGTTCGAGCGCCTCGTGTTTGAGGAGCGTCGCCTGGTATAGCGGCCAGTCGTCGATCCCCAGAGGGGCCTGCTTGAGGGTGGACTGGAGTTGTGTCTCGAGTTCCGGAGCGAGATCCACGGCGCTCGCCGACGGGATCTGCCAGCCCAGTAAGACCAGCAGGGCGGCGACGACTTTGGCAAGTGCGAGAGTTCGGTTCATCGGGAGCATTAGACTGGGCGGCGGCTCGGCCAGCGGCGGAAAAGGAGGTCGGAGAAATAGCCAAGCAGCGCGAGTAGCAAGCACCACGGCCACAGGCGCAAGAGTTCGACGGCGGTGCTGCTGCCACCTGCCACCGGATCGAACCCGCTGCGTTCAGCCAGCTTCAGGTGGGTGCCGCCGGTAGCGGACGAGAGCAGTGACAGATCACTGGCGCGTGCAGGGTCGACATTGTTCTCTGGAGCCGCGGCCAGCCACGCTGGCGAGGCGACGTGGGCAAGACTGCCCGGCCAATCAACGGCGCCAGCGAGCAGGCGGATGGGCTTGTCGGAATCTTCCAACAGCGTCGAGGTGAACACATCGGGCGAGCGGCGCTCGAAGGCGAGCGGTTCGGGATCGCCCTCGTCGCGGAGGCGTTCGGCTTGCGGCAGGTAGCCACTAGCGGTGAGTCGTCTGGCGATCACGCGCGCGCTGTTCAGATCGCGCTCGATCGAGTATTTAAAGGGCTGGGGATGTTCGCGAGAAGTGCGCGAGAGCGCACGCAGCAACCACTGTCCATAACCGTTCCACTCC
>JBLHKE010000434.1:0-6760 GCA_047619485.1 Verrucomicrobiales bacterium
CCGGTCTTGCGCCACCGTGTCAAGGTCGCCCCGGAGGTCGCCATCAGTGGGCAGAGCGTCGAGGGCATCCTCGAAGGTCTGATCCGTAACGTCCCGTCCCCACGCCAGTAGCGCATCGATTTGAAACCCGCCTCCAGATTCCTCTATGCGCTTGCTGCGTGGGCCATCGTCGGCCTGCTGGCATCCGTCTGGCCACAGTTTGCCCTGCTATGGCAGTGGGGTGGGGTGATTCTCGGCATCGCTGTGGTGGTGGACGCGTTTCTATTGCTAGGCTCGAAAATCAGCATCGACCGCAAGCTGCCTAGCCGCTGCGCCCTCGGCGTTGAAACCGAGATCGAGCTCACTGTCCACAACCGCGCGGGTCTCTGCAACCGGGTCACGGTGTTCGACGGCATCCCGATCGAAGCGGAGGCGCGTGAGCAACCCTGGGAGGGAACCGTTAGGCCGGGTGGATTTACGACGGTCATCTACCCGATCAAACTCCTGCGCCGCGGGCGTATTTCGTTCACGCGGACATCGGTCAAAATCCGCTCCCTACTGGGCTTGTGGGACCGGCAGTTCCGCGCTGGCGAACCCGGACACGTGCGCGTCTACCCGAACTACGAACCGGTCGTGAGCCTGGCGCTGCTATCGATCGAAAACCTCGAGAACCAGATGGGGATTGTGCGCAAGAACCACCAGGGGCTCAGCCGCGATTTCCACCAGCTGCGTGACTACAACGAGGGTGATACCCTCAACCAGGTCGATTGGAAAGCCTCGAGCAAGCGCCAGCATCTCATCAGCCGTGAATACGAGGAGCAGCGCGACCAGAATATTGTGCTTATGTTAGACTCCGGGAGTCGCATGCGCGCCCTCGATGGCGAACTGCCCCAGTTCGACCACTGCCTCAACGCGATGCTACTACTCGCCTTCACGGCACTACGCCAGGGGGACAACGTCGGCGTCATGGGCTTCGGCGGCACCGACCGCTGGTTGCCGCCGGTGAAAGGGGAACACGCGATGACCACGATCCTCAATCACCTCTACGACTACGAGACGACGCCGGCACCGAGCGACTTCGCCGAGGCGGCCGAGAAGCTGCTCATCCGGCAGCGCCGCCGTGCATTGGTCATCATCCTCACCAACCTGCGAAGTGAGGACTCAGAGCATGTGATCCCGAGTCTCCAGTTGATCCGGCAGAAGCACCTCGTGTTGCTCGCGAGCCTGCGTGAGAACTCGCTGCAGATCGCTCTCGATAAGCCGATCGACCACCTAGAGCAGGCTCTCGACTTCACCAGTACCCACCTCTACCTCAAGGATCGTCAGGAAGCTTTCGAGAAGATCGAATCCCACGGCGTCCTAACACTGGACGAAACTGCGCAGAAGTTCCCGATCTCCCTCGCGAACGAATACCTCAACATCAAGGCGCAGGGACGTCTGTAGGCTCGAGTGGTCAGCGCCATCGAGTGGCGACGCTACCTTCTAAATCTGTGCCATTCTGTTCTGCCCCGCTCTGTTACGACTTTTTCCTCATCCGCCAGCGGATGATTGCCGACAGCAGGTCTGCGGCTAGCACCAGCCCGGCACCCAGCAGGGTGAAATAGATCATGACATCATACAGGTCGCGTGGGCGTGCCTCGTTGAAGATGTAATAACCGAGCGAGGTGACGCCGAGCATGCCGAGGATGGCGGCTTCGCGCACGCAGGTTTCCCAGCGGTAGAAAAAGTAGACGAGCCATCGTGGTAGCGCATTCGGCACTAGATCGGTGAGGTAAATCTTGCTGCGCGACGCACCGAGGGCGCGCAGGGCGGCGGGTGTTTTTTCGGATTGGTTCTCGATGGTTTCAGAGCCGAGGCGGCCTAGGATGCCTAGGTTGTGCAAGGCGAGGGCGAGCACCGCAGGCCACGCGCCGAGTCCGAATAGGCCGATCAACAGGAAGGCCCAGATGTATTCCGGGATGGCGCGTGAAACGATGAGGATCGCGCGGGTGAACCACACGACCGATTTCCAAAGTAATTTTCGGGTGGGGCTCGGTGCACGATTCGAGCCGATGAAGGGATCGGGTGTGGCCAGATTACGGGCTGAGAACGCGCAGAGGATGCTCGCCCCGACGCCAGCAAGCACGATGGCGGCGACCGATAGCCAGAGGGTGGTGACGACCGCTTCGCCGCTGTGGCTGAGGAGCTGCGCACGCACTTCTGCCCTCGGGCTGCCTGGTTCATCGGCAGTGGTGAGGTTCTCCCAAAACCTTTCCAGGTTGGCGAGACGTTTGGAGGAGAAGACGTCGGAGAATGCGAAGTCACCGGCGATTAGGGCGTAGACGACAAGCAGCGCGACTCCGATCAAGCTAGCGCGCAGAAAGCGATCGCGCGGCCGGGTGCGGCGTAACTGCTCGATCTGTTCTGCGCGTGTTGGCATGTTCTAGTGGGCGATGCGGCGGCGCGCGGTGGCGCTCCACAGATCGAAGATGATGACGAGGAAGATCAGCGCGTAGAGGTAGGTCCACACGAGTGGGAAATTGAGATCCTCGAAGGCGAGTTTGAGGAAGTAGCCGAAGGTCGCCACGCCGAAAAACCCCATCACCGCCGAGGCACGCAGGGCACACTCGAAGCGATAGAGCGTGTAGGCTAGGATGTCGGGGATCGCTTGGGGCAACAGTCCGAATAGGTAGACGCGGAGCGGGCTGGCCCCAGCGGCACCGAGGGCGTCGGCCGCTTCGCGCGGCGCCTCGTCGATCATCTCGGAGAAAATTTTGGCGAAGGTGCCACTGAATGGGATGGCCACGGCGATGACGCCGGCCGTGTGTGTGAAACCGATCGCCACTAGGAAGAGAAGCGCCCAGAGCAACTCGTGGATCGAGCGCATCAGAGTGATGACGGCGCGCGTGATGCAGAATAGTGCGATCCGCAGAGGGTTGCTGCGCGATCCTTTTGGCCACCAGGCGGTGGAGCCTAGAAAGCCTAAGACAAGCCCGGCGATGACGGAGATCGTGGTTGCGATCGCTGCGAACTGCAGCGTGGTGAACACCGCCTCGGCGGTATTGCGGCGGGCGTCGGCATCGAGTGCGGGCGTGAAGGCTGCCTTGACGAACTGGATGAAACTCGAACTCCGAGACGCGGAGGGGAGGGTGTCAGACGGGCTGATCCCCAGCTGGACGAAGGCGATCACCCCTAGGAGCAAGATGCCAGCGAGGAGCAGGCGGCGGCCACCGATGTTCTGACTCAGACGGGTTTGCATGATCGATACTCAGATTTCATCACGGTCTCCGAGGTTGAAGAGTGACTCGAGGTCTTCACCCTTCAGGCCGTCGCTAGCGCCGTCGTAGACGACCTGCCCATTGCGCAAACCGACGATTCGCGGAAAGAATTCGCGTGCCAGATCCATGTTGTGCAGGCTCATGCAGAGCGTCAGCCCGTCTTCGCTCGAGAGTTTGCTCAGCAGGCTGACGGTGTCGTGTGCACGCGCCGGATCGACGCTCGAGACCGGTTCGTCAGCAAGCAGTGCGAGTGGTTCTTGGAAGAGGGCGCGGGCAATGGCCACGCGCTGCTGTTGGCCTCCGGAGAGCCGATCGGTGCGTTCGTAGAGTTTCTCATCAATGCCGACGCGCTCGAGGATGGCATGGATTTGCTCGAGATCCTCACTGCCCGGGAACAAGAAATCCCGTAAGGTCCGCAACAGGCTGCGCCGCCCTAGCTTGCCGCCGATGACGTTCTGCACCACCCGGATGTTGGGGACTAGCGCGAGGTGCTGGTGGATGAAACCGATGCGGCTGCGGGTGGTTCGCAATTCGCTCGGTGACAAACTGGCGAGGTCTTTGCCGAAGACTGAGACGCTGCCCGCGGTGGGGCTAGCCATGCCGTTGAGGAGCCGCAACATGGTGGTCTTACCACCTCCGCTGGGGCCGACAATGGCGACGCGCTCGCCGGCCTCGATCGAGATCGAGACACGATCGAGCGCGTCAGTATTACCGAAGCGGACACTTGCGGCTTCGAGTTGGAAATGTCTAGCGCTGTCGGCCATGACAGAAGTCCGCGCGGCGGCTTAGGATCGTCCTATTTGACAAAACCGAGCCCCTTGGCGACGTCGACGATGCCTTGGAAGTCTTCGTCATTGGCTTCGATCATCCCCTCGCGCGGGAACACCGCAAGCAGGTCTTTGGGCAGTTCGAGCAGGGCTTTCTTCACCTTTTCTGTGAATCCATCACCGAAGGTCTTCTCCAAATCTGGGTGCGCGGTCCAGTTGTAGTCCGCGTAGAATGGGGTCTTCCAGATGATCTTGCACACTTCCGGGTCGATTTTACCGGCAGCGACGAGTTTGTCATACGCCTTGTAGCTGAGCGCGCCGACCTGGACTTTGCCAGACTCGACTGCCTCTGCTGTGGCGTCGTGGGAACCCGAGAAGGCTGGTTTGGCACCGAGAAATTCTTCGGGTGATTTATCGGTCTCCTCGCGGATGAAGAACTCGGGCATCAGACGGCCAGAGGTCGAACTCTCAGAGCCGAAGGTGAACGACTTGCCGGCGATGTCGGGGAACTTGTCAGATCTCTCCAGACCGGAATCCTTGTGGGCGATGAAGTAAGAGTAATACTGTGGGTCAGCCTTGCCCTGGGCGATGGCGTGGGCGCCTTCGACTTTGGCACGTGCTTGGACGCCAGTGAGGCCACCGAACCAAGCGAGTTGGATATCGCCCTGCGCGAACGATTCGACCGATGCTCCGTAGTCGGATGATGGCGAATACTCGACTTTGACACCGAGTTCTTTCGAGAGGTGTTTTGCGATCTTTTCAAAGCCGGCTTTAATCTCGGCCTTGTTCTGGTCTGGGATGGCGGAAAAAGTGAGCACAGCAGCGCTGTCTTCTTTTTTTCCGCCGCATGAGGAGAGCACGACAGCGGTAACGGCTGCCGTTAGTAGTGTTCTTCTTTTCATGGGTACGCTTGTTTGGGTTTGGTTATTTACTCACCGCCAGGATGGAATCGGCGAGTTGGGAATCTTGGCGCGGAAACACCGTCCGCAAGTCGATTTTAAGTCTCGAGTCGGAAGTGTAGGTGATGACAGGGATCGCCCCCAAGCGCAGGCGCCGCGCGAGTTTATTCAGGGATTGCCCGACAGGTTCGAGGTCTAGGGTGACGGAGGGCATGGTCGACTTCGGCATGGTGCCACCGCCGATGCGCGACAGCCCTTCGCCAATGTGAACTTTTACGCCCTGGCAGTCGCTTAGGACGTCGTAGATCTTCTCTGCGCGGGCGCGTAGCTCGTCCTCCTTCAGCGCTAGCATGGTCAGTAGCGGCAGGTTGTCGTCGCCGTTGAGATACTGCACAGCGGTGATCTCGAGCAAGGAGAGGATGAGTTTGTCACAACGCAGCGCGCGGTAGAACGGTTCCTTTTTGATCCCGGCGACGAGCTCGGCATTGCCTGCGATGATGCCGGCCTGTGGGCCGCCGAGGAGTTTGTCACCACTGAAGCATAGGAGGTCGACGCCTTTCTTGAAAATTTCTTGGGGGGTCGGCTCGTGTTCGATCGGAGCATAGTCGTCGGTGTTAATGACGGCGCCACTGCCGAGGTCTTCGACAAATGGGACACCCTTTTCGCGCGCCATCGCCGAGATTTCTTCGGTGGTGGGATTTTCCACAAATCCGCCCATGAAAAAATTGCTCTGGTGCACCTTGAGGATCATTGCCGTGTCATCGGCGATGGCGTCCTCGTAGTCGGCGAGGGTGGTTTTGTTGGTCGCGCCGACCTCGTGGAGTTTGGCACCGCTGGCGAGGAGGATGTCGGGGATGCGAAAGCCGCCACCGATTTCGACCAGTTCGCCACGAGAGATGATGACCTTGTCGCGCCCCTCCTTAACGAAGTAGCGCAGGATGAGCACGAGCGCTGACGCGCAGTTGTTGACGACCGTCGCTGCCTCCGCGTTGGTGACAGAGGCCAGGCAGCGCTCTAGGAAACCCGCGCGCTTGCCGCGGTCGCCGCTCGGGATGTCGAACTCTAGGTTGTTGTAGTTCGATGCGATTTGTTGGAGGTTCTCGACGGCGGGAGCTGATAGCGGCGAGCGGCCGAGGTTGGTGTGGATCAACACACCGGTGCCGTTGATGACGGGCTGCAGGCGTTGCCCCCAGATCTGGTCGAGGCGCGAGCGGATGTCTTCGACGACGACATCAAACTCTGGTGCTTCGCCAGCTTCGCGGAGCTCGGCGATGGCTTCGCGCACGATGTCCACCACCAGGGGACGTGGCAGGTCAGTGTCCCCGAGCGCCTTGAGGACTTTTTCGACGGCGGGGATGTTGCGCAGTTGGCTCATCAATCAGCTTGGGAGGGATGAGCACGGTGGAAAATTCCCGCGCGCGCAGAGATTACTCAGATTTCGGCGCGGCGACTTTTGGAGCGTTGGCGTTGAGGTTCTTGATCACCTTCTCGCTCAAGTCGGTGGCGTCCTTGACGAAGACGACAAACGGGAAGCCACGCTCGCTGAGCCCGCTGCGATCGAAGACTGCATCGTAGCCATCAGCGGCGGCAATCTCGTTCACTTTTACAGAGATCTCATTGAGTAGGTCGGCCTTTGATCCCTCGACCTGTTCGACCAGCTGGCGGCGGCGGCGCTCGGAATACTCAGCCATCTCGGTGTCCAGTGACTTGCGCTCAGCGTCCTTAGCCTGTGCTGCGGCCTGGTGTCTCTTGCGCACCGCTTCGCTGAGGGTCGGATCCTGCATCTTCTTGATCAGCGGCTCGAGCTCGGAGATGATCTTCTCGTGGGCACTCTTGCGTTCGGCGACTTCGCCCTTGA
>JBLHKE010000435.1:0-6743 GCA_047619485.1 Verrucomicrobiales bacterium
TGGGCTCGGGCATGAACCAGATCGAAGCGTTTCACCAGGCCGGGTATTTTTCGAACGCGACCGTCGCCCCAGAGGGCATGCGCCGGGAGGTGCCACTCGATGACGAACGCGTCTCGCTCTACGAGCGCGTCCGATCCTACCTGTCGGTGAATTGCTCCTTCTGCCACCGCAACGGTACGATCAACGAATTTTGGAGGGGTGGGTTCTACACGCCGCTGGCGCAGATGCGGTTTACACCGCGCCTGGTCAACCCCCACGATGTCCTAGAGTCGCGGCTGCACCTGCGGATGGCGACCCCCGGTGTGATCCGGATGCCCCCGATCGGCTCGGGCGAGATCGATTCGGCAGGGATCGAATTGATCGCGAGTTGGATCGCGAGTTTAGACATCGATCCTTGGGAGGAGTTTACCTTTGGTGTTTCTGAGAGAGAAGGCAATGCCACGATCGAGACGACGGAGGATGTGATCACCGTCGCCGGTTCTGGTAGCGGCGTGGCGGGGGAACTCGCCGGGCATTTCTTGCGCCAGGCGACATCGGGGAATTTTTTACTAACGGCCGATCTCGACGAGCAGTATGTGCCGGTCGGGGAGGGGGTTGCAGGAATTTTGTTTGGCTCCCAAAGTACGACAGCGGCGGCATTTTTTGGATTGAATTCTGCGGGCAACATCGCGCTCGATCTCCGCTCTGGGAGTGTGGTGGAAGCCCCGCCAGCAGGCAACTTTGGGACCGCTACGTCCCGGCTGCGCCTGAGGCGCGAGGGCATCGACCTAGTTGCCGAGATTGCGCCTGAGAATGGTGCGTGGCAGGCGGCGGGCCGGGGAACGGTGAGCCTTGGTGACCATCCGATGGCCGGACTGTTCTCGAGCACTGGAAACCCGCTAGAATCGAACACGGCTAGGTTTTCAAAGGTGGGTCTGATCTCGTTGCAACTGGCTCCGCTGGTCGCCCGGGAGTACGTCGCCCCCGACCTGATCGCCCTGGAGGCCGGCATCGAGATCTTCGGCGCGGCCGAGGTGGAAAGGGTGGAATTCTATGCTGGCGAGCAACTCTTAGGAGAGGTGATGTCCGCCCCCTACCAGTTAGTCTGGCAGGACGCATCCGCCGGCCAACACGCGCTGCGTGCAAGGGTCGTCACGGCTTCGGGTGCGAGTTTGGATAGCGAAACGGTCGGCGTCGCAGTTGCGTATCCCGATGCTGGCGCGATTGGATCAGGGGTCGCCGGCTTCGAAGGTGGTTCATGGATTGGGGAAGTGGGTGCGGAGGGGTTTCTGATCGCTGGTGCCGCTTCCCAGCGACTCCCCGCAGGGGCGAGCGTCACCGTCCCAACTGCCCAGCCGGGGGTGGTCGTAGCGGAAGCCCTCCTCCTCGATGATCCGGTATCAGGGTTCGGCGTCGACGGGATCTGGCGCGCGGCAGCAGATGCCGGCTCTAGGCTGGAGCTTGAGATCGATCTGCCCGATGGGCTGTGGCACGATCTTTCGCTGTATTTCCTCGACCCGGATCAACCTGGGCGCGTCCAGGACGTCGAGATCCGGGATGGCGCTGGGAACATTTTGCTAGATCAGGAAATCTCCGAATTTTCGGCAGGAAAATATATTAATGTTAGAGTCCGTGGGAGATTGGCGATCAGCATCGGTACTAGTGCTGGTGGGGCGGCCGTCCTCAGTGGGATTTTCCTCGATGCGGTCGAGAATGATCCGCCGGTGGTGGCGATTCTCGCTCTCCCTGATCACGTGATTCCGAAGGCTGCCCAACCGCTGTTGCTCGAAGCCGAGGCCAGCGATGACCAGGGGATCGCCGCGGTTAGTTTTTTTGCCGACGAGACGCTGCTGGGGACGGTCGACCAGGCGCCCTGGGTGTTCGAGTGGCGCGGGGTCGTCGCTGGGTCACATGAGATCTATGCTCGCGCGACGGACTTGCTCGGGACAAAATCAGTCTCTGAGAAGGTGACCATCCAGGTGCTCGATGTGTTCGCGGTGGCCGAATTGATCGCTATCGACGATTCGACGAGTGGGAACTGGATCGGAACCTACGGTTCCTCCGGGGTGGTGATCCCGAACCACGAGGAGAGTTTGCCGGCCAACAGCGATTTTTCGGTGCAGGGAGCATCGACCCAAACGTTTGCCAACCATCCGATCGCGGACGCGCGTGCCCCGTTGTCATCTTCCGGGGATCGCCGCTTCCTCAAACCGTGGTTTGGACAGAACTTCTCGATCGACGTGGGTGTGCGGGACGGCGGCACGACCGAGGTGGCCTTCTACACGCTCGATTGGTACCGGTTTGGTTGGACGATGCGGATTCGTGCCGTCGATGCGAGCACCGGGCAGGTGCTGGAAGATCGCGAGTTCGAGGAGACCGAAGGTGGGAGGTACCTCCGCTGGAAGGTGCGCGGACGGGTGCGGTTCGAATTCTCTGCAGTGTTCGGTCACGCGACGGTGGCGGGGGTTTTCTTCGATCGTCGCGGAGGGAGCCAGCCGACTGCGACCTTCGTCAATCCAGTGCCCGGCGGAAACTACAGCCTGCAGCTGGGGGTCCCGGTAGAGATCGGTGTCGATTCTCCCGCGGGGATAGCGAAGGTCGAGCTGTTCGAGGGGCGCACGGTCATCGGCGAGTGGGCTGACCCGCCGTTTGTGTCGCGTTGGCGGCCGCAGCGCGAGGGTGTGTATGAATTGCTGGCGCGAGTCACGGACGTGAATGGAGGCATCGCGGAGACCTCCATCTCAGCCGTGAACGTCGGTGTGCCTACCCGGCCTGGCGAGGTGGTGTTCGACCGGCGGGACACAGAGACTCTCGGCAGTTGGATCGGCGAGTATGGAGGTGACGGCTACGCCTTGGCGGCGGACGCTGCATCGTTTCCGGCATTCGCGGCACTGACACTGCCGGGTCTTGACGATGTGGTGGTGTGGCAAAGCTCTAGCGGCGATGCGCGCGTCCTGCAGCGGGCAGACGGGAGCGGGCGTCTTGGGGCTGCATGGCAGTCGGACAGCCAATTCGATTTTCGGGTTCAGGTTGAGGGCGGCAGGTGGCATCAGGTGGCGTTCTATCTGATGGACTGGGCAGGGGGTCGACAGTTTCGCATCGACGTGCTGGATGAGGGCGGGGGACTCCTCGAAAGTAGGTCTGTCTCCGATGTCACGGCGGGTGAATACCTGCGATGGTATCTCAAGGGAGACGTCAGATTCCGCTTCACAAACGTAGCGGGCGGTGCCATCGCTAGCGGAATCTTTTTCCAACCGGTTGACGGATTCGACGCTTGGGCGCTCGACCAGGTCGGCACCTCGCCCGCACCAGGGTTGGAATTCGGGGATCTCGATGGTGACGGGGAGGCGAACATTTTCGAATACAAATTCGGCAGCTCCGAGCCGGGAGGGGGTGGCCGACTGGGAGTGGGAGGCTCCCAGGACGATGGATCCCTGACGCTCAGCTGGCGGGAAACTCCGTTCTCGGACGACGTATCGCTGGCGCTCGAGTTTTCACATGATCTGCTGACCTGGCAGCCAGCCTCAGGTGACATCGGTACGCAAAGGCGGATTCCGAAAGCAGACCACGACCTCGTCGAGGTTACGATCGCGGAACAGATTCTCCCTGGCCGCCGATTTTTCCGACTCGTGGCAGTAAGAAATGATGGGCAAGATGATTAAGTTTCAATTCAGTTTGGTTGTGATCGTCCTGGTGATGCTGGCGGCACCTGTCTCCAGTCAGGTCGGGATGTCTAGGGTTCCCAATACGACGATCCAGATGCCGGCGGAGATGCCGGTGTCCGGTTTCGGATTAGTCCCGGCGCTCGGATCACTGCGTTTCGAAGAGCCGGTCGCGATCGCCTTCCCACCGGGTGAGGTGGGTCGGGTGTTCGTGGTCGAGCGCAGGGGGAGGATCCTCGTGGTTGATCGGACTGAACCCGAGCCATCGGCGAGCGTTTTTCTCGACATCCGCAACGAGGTCAACTCTTCCTGGATCGAGTCGGGCCTGCTCGGTCTGGCGTTCCACCCGGACTACGCGACGAACGGTTACTTCTATGTGTTCCGGACGAGCACCGAGTCTAGTGCGGCGTCACCGGGCTACCGGCACAATGTGGTTGTGCGCTACTCGGTATCTGTCGCCGACCCGAACGCCGCGCTGCTGGAGTCGAAGGAATACATCGTAAAACAGCTCGACGTCTCCCCGGAGCATAACGGTGGCGACATCCACTTCGGCCCAGACGGCTACCTCTATTTTTCGATTGGTGACAACGGTCCGGGGCCGGTCGATGCCAGCGACCACCCACACCAACCGATCGACGGGGGGATGTTTGGTGGCGTGTTCCGCATCGATGTCGACCTCAGGCCGGATAGCGTGGCGCCGAACCCGCACCACGCGGTGACCGGCAACTACGCGATCCCACCGGACAACCCCTTCATCGGGGTGACCGAGCACCACGGGGTGGCGGTCGATCCGGGCGAGGTGCGCACCGAGTTCTACGCCTACGGATTCCGCAATCCCTGGAGGTTTTCATTCCACCCGGTGACAGGTGCTCTGTACCTTGGTGATGTCGGCAACGCGGCCTGGGAAGAGATCAACATAGTCGAGCCCGGCGAGAACTATGGCTGGCCGTACATCGAGGGTCTAACCGAGAACAACTTTAACGGTCCGGGCAAGGGCGTGCGGTCGAGCCCTCCTGAGGTGCTGATCCGGCACGGTCGCGAGAACTTCCGGGGCAACTCGATCGTCGGTGGCGTGTTCTACCAGGGCTCGGATTTGCCGGGTTTGGACGGTGCTTACATTTACGGCGACCACCGCAGCGGGCATCTATGGGCGATGTTCCCCGGCGGCGGTGGTGGGATTAAAACGCCGGAGAACTGGCTGGCGAGCAAGTTCGGGATCTCCAGCTTTGGGAGGGATGCTGCCGACGGCAGCCTCCTGGTTGCCAACGTTTCGACGGGCGAGATCGACCGGTTGGTCTATGTGCCACCAGAGGAGGCTGATCCGTTCCCGCAGACATTGGACGAGACAGGTATCTTTGCGGATCTGACCACCCTTGAGCCAAATCCCGGGGTTCTCCCGTACCAGTTGAACCAGCGATTCTGGTCCGATTACGCGGACAAGACCCGCTGGTTCTCGGTGCCGGATGTGGCAGACAAGATCGACTTCTCGAGCGATGGGCAATGGCAGTTCCCAGCTGGCACCGTTTGGGTGAAACATTTCGATCTGGAGATGGTGCGTGGCGATGCCTCTTCGAAGCGGCGCTTGGAGACCCGCGTGATCGTCGGAGGGGGGGATGAGATGTACGGCGTGACCTATCGCTGGGATCCGGATACTGGGGTGGCGGCGCTGGTGCCTGCTGAGGGGATGGACGAACCGTTGGAAATCCAGGAAACAGATGGCTCGATACGGCAACAGGTCTGGCGCTATCCGGGACGTGGCGAGTGCGCGACCTGCCACACGCCTGCCAAACAATTCGCCGTCGGCTTCAACAGCGCGCAACTGAATCGGGACGTGCTGTTAGGGGGCGAGTTACACAATCAGATCAAACTTCTCTCCGAGGCGGGCTACTTCGAGAACCCGCCAGACGACGAGGGGATCGTCGAGCTGCGCCGCGAGTCCGATCTGGCCGATGAGCGGGTCGGCATTCATGATCGCGCGAGATCGTACCTCTCAGTCAACTGCTCGTTCTGCCACCGCCCTGGAACTCTGACCGATTACTGGGACGGTAGGCTTAGCACGGACTACAAGGACATGGGATTCAGCTCGCGAATCTTGAAGGAGGGTTCTCCGGCCAGCTCGACCCTCCATTGGCGTCTGACGACACGGGGCATCATCCGCATGCCAACGGTCGGATCTTATGAGGTTGACCAGGTCGGCCAAGAGCTGGTCCGGCGCTGGATCGCGAGCTTTCCGCTGGCACCGTGGGAGCAGACGAAGCTAGGGAACCCGGAGCGAGAGGGGAGCGCGAGTGTCGAGGGTAACCTTGATGAGATCACGGTGGCTGGGGCATCGGGTGGTGTTGGCTCACTGACTGGGCAATTCTTGCACCAGGGCACCTCGGGTTCCACGCAGACTACGGTTCGTCTCGACAGCCAGTTCTGCCACGTGGGTGAAGGCAGCGCCGGGCTGATGATGCGGGGGGCTGGTGGAGAAGCTGTTTTTATCGGCCAGCAGACTGACGGGCAAGTGACGTTTGAGTTACTCGGTGGCACCTTGGTCCAGTCAGGTGGGCCGCTCGATTTCGCTCCGGGCGGGCTCTGGCTCCGGCTCAAGCGGGAGAATTCTCTAGTCAGTGCCGAGGTGCGGCCAGAGGGCGGTGCTTGGGTTTTGGTGGGGGCCGGGGAGGTGGCCTTACCTGAGGGGATCGATGTCGGCGTCCTCGCTGGCAGTGAGAGTGTGACGGAGGTTAATACCGCTAAGTTCGGGAGCTTCGCCTGGAGTTCGGTGACGCTGCTGCCTCCTGGGGAGCCGGGTGTCTATGAGGCTGGAGACAATGTATTACTCGAGGCGGATGTCGACCGTTATGGAACTGGCGCTGGGGTCGATCGGGTCGAGTTCTACCGTGACGACGAACTCATCGGCGAGGCTCTCGCTGCGCCATGGGAATTCCTCTGGCGTGATGCGCTCGCCGGGGATTACCAGATGACGGTGCTCTTGCGGGACGATGATGGGAGCGAGCTGCGCAGCGCATCCGAGGCACTCATGGTGGCCAGCGCAGATTCGGGTGCGATACCTGGTCCGGTAATCGGCCTCACTGGGGGCGATTGGATCGGAGTGGTAGG